>CABUZD010000095.1 GCA_902495945.1 uncultured Collinsella sp. | reverse complement strand
TTCAAGCATGTCGCAGACCCTTTCTTGAAGGGGTCTCCGCTCTTGATCGTCCACACGAGAACGGCGCTGAGGATGGTCGTAGCGATACCGATGACGGCAGGGACCAATGTCGAGATCGCAAGGGCTGGATACGCGGGGGAGTCTGCAATTACAGGGTTGTCGAGCACTTCGATTGCCGGCTTTAAGGAGAACGCCACTTGTGCGATGGCGGTGGCGCAAAGGGTCGCAGAGGCTATCGCACATGCGATGCGGAAGGAATGAAGCCGGGGAGTGCGATTGTCGGAACTCATAATAACCTCCGAAGAATTTAAAAAACTCAGGTTACTTTTTAACAGTTTATGTTAAATTGACTTTGCCGGCAAGTAATCACAGCATGCTGCAATCACTAGATGCGAGGCGGGGCCGAGCATTTTGTTCAGCCCCGCTGTTCCAGGTGGATGGGGTTAAGGTTGGCGATGAATATGCTCAAGATCTCGAAGGCAATCTTTAGGTCGCTTCTCTCCTCCAGGTCGCTCTGTGTTGCCGTTGTTGCGTTGATGGTTCTTTGTGCTTTGCCCGTCTTCAGGAGCGCGGCTGGCATCGACGGACGGGTTGAATACCTCGAGTCGGGAATAACCCGTGTTGAGCAGGAATTGTCAGCATCCTATGCGGATGCGCTTGTGAATGCGGGGGAGGAGGGCGTCTATACCTCTTCATCAAGCATGCCCGCGCTTCTGTACCCTCTTGCCGCGGGGCGTCTTGTCTTGGCGCCGCTCTCTCCCCTACTTCCGTTTCTGCAGGTATCGGATGGAGCGTACTCCTTTTATGACGGATCGAAGGAGTACTTGCTATGGGCCGCAACGGCCGTTGCCGTCTCGTTCCTTGCCGCGCGTCTTAACAAACGTGAAAAACTCATCATCCAGGCACCGATGGGTGAGCTGGGCAGGCTTGTTGCATCGAGCGTATGGGCGAGTGTTTTTGCGATGCTTGCCGTCTTCGCCGTCAATCTTCCAGGGATAATCGCCGCACTTGTGAAGAATGGCCCGGGCTCGCTGTTCTATCCGATAGGCTACGTTCAATATGCGACTCCGGTTATCAAACCGGCTTGGCTGGTGTTCGCACAGACGGCCATCTTGCAATTCTTGGTGGCAGCGTTCATCTCGCTTGTCGTTCACCTTGCCGTGAAGATTGCCAATAACCCTACGCTTGGAATCGTGTTCGTATGTGCCCTGATGGGGGTGACGATGGTTCCCGGGTATTACGGAAGATCCATCGCTTTACGTGAGTTCGCCCTGTTGAATCCCCTTACGTATGCGAACACTGAGTTGACCGTCGGCGCCTATAGCCCGTACCCGACAACGCAGATAGTGAATCTGCCTGGACTTTGCTTCGAGCGTGGCGCGATTGCCCTCGTATGCGCAATCGGGATCGAGGTGCTGGCAATTAGCCTGCTTCGCGTTGCTGGAAAGAGCGGCTGCGCGTGCCCGATATCCCCGATTTGTCTTGAGAGAGGTTCCTTCACTGCATCGAGAACGGCAACTCGTTCGAGCGCTTGTGCCTCCGCCGTTGCATACGTAAGAACGATGGGGAAACTGCTCCTGCGTTCTCCTACCCTCGCCGTATGCGCGATTGCAATGTCGACGACGATGCTGGCCCCGGCTCTGGTCGAGATGTTTCCTGACGCTGATAACGTTTCCGCTGTTCGGTATAGGGATGGGGAGCTCCGTTCAATAGATCGGTATCTAGAGCAGAACGCTGCGAATATGGACGTCGAGGGCAAAGCAGCCCTGGAAGACATGCGGGATGCTCTTTCGGGTTTCGTGTACGCGCCTATGCCTGCGGAGGGGTTTCGAAGCCTTGCGACGTACGAGCGCGCTCGAGGTGAGCTGGGCGCGGCAGATGCGACTCTCCTGCAATCGATCGGAATCGAGCCGGAGACTCCTTCTCGTGCGGAGGCGCGCGCCCTTCTGCTTGAGTCGATCGCGAGCTTGCCGGACCCCAAGGTTTACGAGTTAAGTACGAAGATGCCCCCATTAATCCTCCTTTCGTATCTCCAGGCAGCGCTTCCCTCCTTATTTTTGATGTTGCCCGTGGTTGTCACATCGCTCGCGTGCACCCACCTGCAGTGTCGTTCCCTTCTGGTTCTCCAGATCCCCGCAACAGCGCATGTGCGTTTTCTGACGGCTGTTGCGCTGGCTCTCCTGCTTGGCTTGGTGCTGCTTTTGGTGTCGATGGTTCCCGCTGTCGTTGTGTCCGTGATTAAGAACGGTGCGGGTGGATCGGAGTATCCCGTCGCTCTCATTCGGGCGGGAGCTTCGACAACGTCCATGGTGGGGGAGGCGGTGTTGTGCAGTATTCCGTTGCTGGTCATGGCATACGGCGTGATTTCCGTCGTCGCTGCGTTGACAGCAGCGATTAGCCGCAACCCCGTTGTCACCGGAATGGTTTGCGCGGTTCTCTTGGTGTTGGGTTTGTTGAGCGCTCATGTTGAAAGCGTGGGCATGGGCGTCGCGCTGCTGGCTCCATTCGCCTCGTTTGATCCCGCTTCCCAGGTGGGGACGATTGGGTTCCTTGGGCGAGGGACGAACGCGATGCCTTTTGGAGAGGTCGTCGGCGCATCGGGCGCTCTGCTGGTGGTCTTGGGCGCCGTATCTCCGTTGATGGTGCGCCTGAGTGTTCCAAAGATCGAAAGGGGATGATCTCGATGATTGACCTTCAAACGCTGACGATCTCTTATGGAAAGAAGGTGCTCGTAGATTCGGTGAACGCTGAGTTTGCCCCGGGTACGGTCTACGGTCTCGTCGCTCCGAACGGGTATGGAAAGACGACGTTGCTGCGTGCGATGGCAGGTTTGCCGGGTCCTCGCGTGGACGGGAGCATCGTTCTGGATGAGGTGCAGGGTACGGGTGCGAGAGAGGTCCGTTCTATGATCTTCTATGCACCTGGTGAGGGGACGCTGCTGTATCCCGGATTGCGTGCGGAAGATCACCTCAAGATGGTTTGCGATATGTGGCCGCATGCTCGCGATATCGAAGAGATAGTGGAACAAACGCAGATAGGCGAGTTCGCGAAGATGAGGATCCGCACTCTGAGCCAGGGCATGAAGCAGCAGCTTACCCTGGCGATTGCGTATGCGACGGGCGCGCGGTACCTTCTATTAGATGAGCCCATGAACGCGCTCGACCCCAGCAGGGTGGACTTGCATTCCGAGATTCTCAGGAAGCTGGCCGATTCTGGTACGTACATCATCATGTCATCCCACATCTTGGATTCGGTCGATAGGCTGTGCGATGAGATTCTGTTTTTGAAGGATGGGAGGCTCATTAGAAGCATTCCGCAAGATGATGCTGCGCCGAAGTCTCCTGGATCCCATTTCGCAAAGCCTGCCGGACGCGCCGAGGGTGCGCTAAGCACGTATCGGCGACTCTACGAAAAGGGCGGGTAGAAATGCAAGTTAAAAATCTATGTGGCCAATGTGATACCGTTGAACCCGCATATCGATACCGCTCAGCCATTCGCCTCGCCCCCATCGCACGCATCTTCATTCGGTCTGTCATTATTAATCTAACGATGCTTTGAGAAATGTAGGTGCTTCCAAATGTACTGTCGACTTCTTCTCAAACTAATCCTAAGAGACAAGGCCGTATGGATTTGTACGCTCGTTCTCGCTGCAGCCTTTTCCGTCCCCATTGCGTTCAATTCACCCATCTACGGGCCCTTCTTTATGAAACAGGGCATGCAGGGCTTTGTCGACGCATTCAATACGCGCGCGCCCCAGGCCAGCGGCACAGACCTATCTCCAGAGCAGCAAAATGACGCGGAGCTTGCAAGATACGCGAACGCCGCCCTTGCCGCTCAAACCGACGCCGCCTTTCTCGATTCTGCCGAGAGCTACTACGCGCTCATGGGCGAAGGCTTCCAATCCGGGTCCATCGTGGGAGACCGAGAGACCAATGACGCGGCGCTCGCATATTGCCGTGCCCTGAGCAGCTCCGGCATCACGGATATCCCGGCCTCCGCAAACGACCTGCCGTTCCTTTCCTTCCTGCCTTACGCCATTGCCACGGCGCCGTCTTTCCTTCCCTTCATCCCCTTCCTTCTCTCGTCGATACTCGTGCTCGGCGCCACAAGGCCCGGGACCCTGGCGGCGAAGGCGCCCGTGCCCAAATTCCGTCGCCTTATCCAGACCGTGTTTTCGATAATCGCCGCGGGGACCGCGATGCTCCTCGCCGGCCTCGCACCCGGGGGCATTTACGCCTTGGCCCTAAACGGCTTCGGGCAAATTGGGTACCCGATCGCCTTCTTCCATGACGGCGCGCTTGCCACCACGACCGCGGGAAACGTCTTCACAGCCCTGCTTATCGCGCTTCTTGCGGGCGGAACCTTGATATCCGTTTGCTCCGCCGTCCTATCGACCGCAACGAGGCGCGTCTTTGCAGGCCCCCTTACCTCAGCGCTGCTTGTCGCGGCCCCGGCATTCCCGTTGCTGTCCGATTCGGCGCTGGAGCATAATGCCGTGCTCGGGCTCCTGCCGCTGGCCGTGTTCTCGCCTATCGAGGCCACGGGCTACGTAGGATGCTTCCCGACAGAATTCATTGGCTCCGGTTCAGGCAGCGCATCGATGCTTGCCGTGGCCCTGGCATACGCCGCGGTCCTTCTTGCGGTCGGCGCCGTTGCGGCACGTTCGCCCAAACAGGCTGGACCCGCTAAAAAGCACCATGGGCTCGAGCTTCTAGACGCGAGCGTGGGATACGGGAGCACGACGATACTTTCAATCGGATCGCTTTTCCTGGGCCCGGGAAAAGCGGCGGGCCTCGTTGCTCCCAACGGCTCGGGGAAAACCACCCTTCTTGAAGCGCTGTCGGGCCAATTTCCCACCCGCATCCGCTCGGGAAGCCTGGCGGCAGACGGAATCTGCCAACGTCGATCAGCCGAATTCGCAGAACTCGTCTACCTGAGCTCTTCGGGCAGCGCGGATCTCTACCCCACGCTATCGGCCATCGAGCACCTTGCTTTCGTTAGGGAGGCGTGGAAATCGGCCGCCGACATCGACTCGCTCTGCAGCTCCCTCGGAATCTCCCCATATCTCGACAAGCCGACCCGTAAACTCTCGACAGGAATGAAGCAGCAGGTAAAGCTTGCCATGGCGATAGCGACCGGTTGCCCGTACCTCATCCTCGATGAACCGCTGAACGGCCTCGACCCGGGAAAGCGGAAAACCTCCTGCGACGCGATGCGCAGCGAGGTGGCGCGGGGACGAAGCGTGCTCATCTCAAGCCATCTGCTCGACGACCTGGCAGACCTCACCAACTCGTTCTACTTCATCGAGGCCGGCACGCTCGTGGAAAAGATCAAGTCGTCCTCGCAGACGCTCAAGCAGGAATACCTCGATACATACGAAGGATGAATGTGGGGGAGTGTTCGGATGATAGTTGATATTCAAGGGCCAGCTCGTGTCGTGCCGAAAAGACCGTGAACCTTTTGTGGGACGCTCGACGCCGTGGTATCATAGCCGAGTTTGTTGTCTTGGTCGGAAACCAAGACGCCTTATGCGCTGATCGGTAACCAGCGCCTGACCAATAAGGAGTCCTACCATGAAGCAGGGTATCCATCCCCAGTATGTCGAGTGCACGGTGACGTGCTCCTGCGGCAACACCTTCAAGACGCACGCTACCGTGTCCGAGATGAAGGTCGAGCTTTGCAACGAGTGCCACCCGTTCTACACCGGCCAGCAGAAGTTCGTCGACACCGGTGGACGCGTCCAGCGCTTCGCCGACAAGTTCGGTGGCGCCGCTGCCGCCCAGCTCAAGAAGGCCGAGGAGGCCAAGGCTGCCAAGGCTGCCAAGGCTGCTGAGGCCGAGGCCGCTCGCAAGGCCGCCGCTGAGGCTAAGGCTGCCGAGAAGGCCAAGCGTGCTGCTAAGTTTGCCGAGGAGGCTGCCAAGCAGGCCGCCGAGGCTCCCGCAGAGGCTCCCGTCGAGGAGGCCGCTGCCGAGGCCGAGACCACCGAGGCTGCTGAGTAAATAGCTCGCCGCGGAATCACTCGCATTCATGGCAAAAGGGCCGTGCATCCAATTGGGTGCGCGGCCCTTTTCTTTTTATTGGTGCAAACCAACCTGCCCCCATTGCACCAGATTGGTGCGAAGGGGACAGGTTGGTTTGCACCAAATGACAGAGAGGCGGCGTTTGCCCATATAAAACCTGCCAAAATAAACCTGTCCCTTTTTGGCAGGTTGGTCGTAGTTATTACGTGGCGGTCGAGGTCGACCGTATGGGGCGCGCCTTGTTTGGCTAAAGTACAATTATCTGTGTTTAACTCGCCCGCAGCTGCACGGCGTGGGCGATGGCCAAAAAGGAAAACCACATGGGATTCATGTCAAAGCTGCTGTCCTTTGGATCCGATAAGGACCTTAAGCGCTACTACAAGATCGTCGACCAGATCAACGGTCTTGAGCCCCAGTTTGAGAAGATGACCGAGGAGGAGCTCCGCGGCCAGACCGATAAGTTCCGCGAGCGTTACGCCAACGGCGAGTCGCTCGACGACATGCTCCCCGAGGCCTTTGCCACCGTGCGTGAGGCTTCCAAGCGCACCATGGGTATGCGCCACTTTGACGTGCAGCTCATTGGCGCCATGGCACTGCACGAGGGCCACATCGCCGAGATGAAGACTGGCGAAGGTAAGACCCTCGTCTCCACGTTGGCCGGCTATCTCAACGCTATTGCCGGCAAGGGCGTGCACGTCGTTACTGTCAATGATTACCTTGCCAAGCGTGACTCCGAGTGGATGG
>CABUZD010000094.1 GCA_902495945.1 uncultured Collinsella sp. | reverse complement strand
TGGTTGCCACTTACGAGGACTTCTATAGCCAGCTCGAGGCAGTCGATCGCGTTCTTGACGAGATCGGTGCCGGCGAGCGTTTGACGCTTACGGTGTTCAATAAAATCGATCTTCTCGATAGCGTTGATCGATTGAGTTTCCGTCGTCGCTATCCCGAGGCCGTGCTGTTCTCGGCCCAGACGGGCGAGGGACTCGACGATCTCGTCGACCGTATTGCTCGTGAGGCGGCTGCTACCGATGTGTTGCTCTCTGCTGATATCCCGTATCGCGAGGGCGCGCTCATCACGCTGGTGCATGAGCAGGGAACCCTTTTGCATGAGGAATATCTTGAGGACGGCGTTCGCATTGTGGCGAAGCTGCCGGCCCGTATCGCGCCGCGGCTCGAGCGTTATTGCACCGAGTAGACGAGCTCCAAAATGCCCAGTATAATGGGCTGATGCAGCAGATAAAAGGGGAGTGCATGACGTCCAAGGCTGGCGAGCGCCGGGATGGGATTGGCGTAGGCCCAGCTTGGGGCGTTCTTATCGATTCCCTGCGCTATATGTGCGGCGAAGTATCCTGCAAGATACATAAAGATAAACGGGATGATGGGGTAGTAATCACCTGAGACAAACCCAGGGCTTGGAAATCCCAGCCACGCCAGGTAGGGGACAGGGTAGATCGTTTTGGGGATGCTCCAGGTGAGGGCAAACAACACAAGGCATAGGGACATGCCCCATCTCGCCGAAATCTTCTTAAGGACGGGATCGGTCAACGCCACGATGCCGGTACATGCGGCCATGCAGTAGATGATGCCAAAATTAACCGAATCGTCTACTGAGACAAGTGTTGTTGCCAACCAGACGACGAGTGCTGCTAAGGCGTATTTGGCGGCACGTTTGATATTGTTGCGCGAAAGGGTGCACATCCAACCCGCGATAAATAAAAATACCCAGCTGATGCTGGCGCGCCAGATGTCTTGAAAGACAGTCTGGGTAAACCAGGGCATATCCCAGTCGTACAGGTAGGCGAGATCGTAGCAAGCGTGAAAACCTGCCATTGAAATCATCGTAAACCCGCGGACGGTATCAAAGATGGTGATGCGTTTTTGCATTACGAGAACCGGCGCATCAAGCCGACGACTTTGCCCAAGATAACGGGATTCGTTGCATAGATAGGCTCCATGGTGTCATTCTCGGGCTGCAGGCGTACGCGTCCCTGCTCCTTGTAGAACGTCTTGACGGTCGCTGAACCATCAATCATGGCCACGACAATTTCGCCGTTCATGGCACTCTTTTGTTCACGGACGATGATGTAATCGCCATTGAAGATGCCGACATTGATCATTGAGCTCCCATGCACCTCAAGGATAAAGGAACCCTGATCGGTGGCGATTTCGGTCGGGATAGTAAAAGTGTCTTCGATATTCTGCTCGGCCAGAATGGGAATCCCAGCCGCGACGCGACCAACGAGCGGTAGCGAGACCGTTCCGCGAGGTGCGGTGGGCTCGTCAGATTTAGAAATTGAGACAGAGGAACCGTCCTCGTTAAAGAGTTCCAGGGCGCGCGGTTTGGTGGCATCGCGCTTGAGTAGCCCGCGCGCCTCCAGGGCAGATAGATGGGCGTGCACGGTGCTGGGGGAGGAAAGGCCCACGGCAGAAGCCATCTCGCGCACGCTGGGCGGATAACCCTTCTCCTGCTGATATTCCTTGATGAAGTCGTAAATTTGCTGCTGACGCTTGGTAATTTTGCGAGCCATCAGGGCATCCTCTCTACCCATGTCAAACAAATGTTCGAATTTTGCTTGACAGGAACAACTGTTCGAAGATAATAATAACCGAACATTCGTTCTCGCGCTAGACATTTTTGTCCGCGCGGCTTGATAAAACTGTTCTCAGCAAAACACGCGAGAGGAGAACATGATGAACGCAACGAATATGATCCAGGGAAACCTCGCCCTTAAGCTCGAGACGCCTGCGGAACCCACTTTTACGGTTGTTCAGGGTGGCCGCTCCGGCTTTCAGCCTTTGACCGTAAAGCCTGCTCGCAATCAGCAGGCTGTAGTCGCGCCGGCCCGCGTTGCCCTGAAGGTTCCGACGATTGTCGCCGTTGCCGTTGCGCTTACGCTCTTCTTTGTCCTCGCTACATCGGTCTTTAGCGCTCGTCACGCCGCGTATGCCGAGTCCGTTTCCAATGTTACCTACGAGACCATTCGCGTTCAGCCTGGCGATTCTCTTTGGTCGCTTGCCGAGGAATATCCAATCGAAGGCCTTTCCACGCAAGAGACTTCCGACATGATCCGTAACGTCAATCATCTGGAGCATGGTTCGCTCGCCGCCGGTGCGCATCTTAAGGTTCCTGCTCGTTCGTAATCATTATCGCGCTGCGCATGGTACCCTTGTTATCGTTTAAGAGGAGGTACCATGCGCTGTCCCAAATGTGGCAAGGCACATACCCGCGTCGTTGATTCCCGTATGCAGGAGTCAAATAACACCATTAAGCGCCGTCGCGAATGTTGTTCGTGTAACTATCGCTTTACAACGTTTGAGCGATGCGAAGACCCAATCGAGGTCATTAAGTCAGACGGAACCAAGCAGCGGTTCGATCGCAATAAGCTGCTCGTCGGCTTGATGCGCGCCACTATCAAACGCGATATCGACACTAAGAAGCTCAATGAGATTATCGACGACATCGAGGTCGAGCTGCGCTCTCGCACACTGACGGCCGTCACGTCCCATGAGTTGGGTGACATGGTGCTCAAGCGCTTGGCAAAGATCGACAAGGTGGCGTACATCCGTTTTGCCTCGGTCTACCGCGATTTCAAAGACGTCGATGAGTTTCTGCAAGAGCTCGACATGCTAAGGTGATTCCATGCCCAACATTACCGTCAACATAAAGCGTCTCGACCCCACCGTCGAGCTTCCCAAATACGCCCATCCCACCGATGCCGGCTTGGATCTGCGCTCCAACGAGGACTGCGTCCTGAAGCCCTTCGAACGTCGTCTGGTCTCTACTGGGCTGGCCATCGCCTTGCCCGATGGCTACGCCGGCTTCGTCCAGCCCCGCAGCGGCTTGGCCATCAAGCAGGGCTTGTCTATAGTCAACACGCCGGGCCTCATCGACGCCCACTACCGAGGAGAACTCAAGGTTATCCTCATCAACCTGGATCCCTCCAACAACATCCAAATCAACAAAGGCGACCGCATAGCCCAACTCGTCATCCAAGAAGTCCCCACGGTCAACCTCGTAGAAGTACAAGAACTAGACGAAACCGACCGAGGCAACGGAGGCTTCGGCTCCTCCGGCGTCGCCTAGTTGCTTCCGTCCGCTCACCCGTGGGAGGACCCTATATATCATCCCATGCTCAAACATTCTCGCTGCGCTGCGAAACTGCGCGTGGGACGATATATAGGGCCCTCCCACGGGTGAGCTACGTTTGCATGCTTGTAACTACCGTGCCTCTTCGCTTGAAGCTGATAGCATTAATCGATTTGTAAGCTGGTGCGACAAGGGAGTTTCTCCTTTGTCGCACCAGCTTTCTAGTCGGATTGCAATTTGTTTTCAAGCAGGAAGCCTCTCGTCCGGGGCTCACCCCTATCGTTCCACGCGCAGTTTCGCAGCGAGCGCAGCGAAGCGAGAATGTTTGAGCATGGAATGATATGGGTGAGTCCCGGACGGGTGGGATTAGTGCGCCCTGCGAAGCGAGAATGTTTGAGCATGGAATGATATAAGGGCGGCTCCGACAGAGCGGCGGACATTCGACTAGCGGATATGCGCGGGCTTTCCGCCCCAGTAGAAGCGGCAGAAGGCTCGTTTGCGCTTTTGGGGCTTGCCTACTAGCTCCATGGTTGCGATGGCGATGTCTTTGGCAGCGTGAGGGCGGCGTAGTACTTCGCCGTTGATGAGTAGGGCTTTGAGTGATTCGGGATGGTCGTGCAAGTGACGTAGAGTTACGATGAGTTCTCGTGCGGTGGTGACATGCATGCTGGCGCCCATGCCGGTGAGCATTGTGGTGTTGGCCTTTTCCTGACCGTATGATTTGCCCAGCAGGATCATCGGCAGATGAGCGCACAGGCACTCGGTGACCGTGAGTCCGCCTGATTTGAGGATTGCCAGGTCGCAGCCGTGCATGAGGGCCGCCATGTCGTCCACGTAGTCCAGAACCGTGACGTTGTCGAGTTTCATGGCGTCGAAGAGCGTCTCGAGTCGGGTGGCGTATTCCTTATCCTTGCCCGGTAAAAAGACAAAGTGCATGTCCTCGAAGCTGCGCAGGAAGGGGAGTGTGCGGTCCATCTCCGCGCGAAAGCGAACGTACGGTTGAGGCAAACTGGCACCGGCCATCACCAACACAACGGTCTTGTCAGCGGGGAGATTGAACTTCTCGAGTTCTTCCTCGCGATTGTAGTCCGTATCAAACCCGGCGCGGATGGGGATGCCTGTAATGCGGATTTTGGTCTCGGGAACCTTACGGGGGCGAAGTGTCTCGGCCATAAATTCGTTGGCTACGCAGAACAGGTCGGTGTCCTTGTGGGGCCAAAAGCCTTCGACTTCATAGTCTGTTGGCACGCAGATGACCGGGTAATCGATACCCGTGATGACGCGGGCGCCCACAGCAACATTGGCTGCCGTAATGTGTGTTGCAACCACGGCCATGGGCCTGCGGGTGCGGACATATTCGTTGAAGGCGGGGAACATAATTCGCGACCATGCCGTGCCGCCACCCCAGAGAAGATGTCCCGTAAGTGTATATCGCCAGGTCAGGTCGTAAATGGGGCGCGTGGCTCCCGTAAAAGAAGCCGCGGTCTTATTGCCGTCGATTTTAATACGTCCAAAATCAAGGATATCGAGCACTTCAATTTCAACATCCTCAGGGATTCCCTTGGTGCCGCGGATAAGGTCAAATGCTTGTGCAATCGCGTTGGCGGCGGCTTTGTGGCCCGATCCAACCGATGCGTGCACAATGGTTACCAAGGGTTTTTGTGCAGGTGAAACGGTCATTTGCTCCGGTTGGGGAGTGGCTTGCATGGGCAGGGGAGCGCTATTGTTCGTCTGCGTTTGATCCATCGATAACTCCCCTTCATCTTAGTTTCGCAAGGAATCATTGTAGTGCATGAGTGTCATGTTCACGTAAATTTGGGTATGAGCGCAAAGAACGCCAATCTTTCGACAGGAGGTCTCTTCATGACTACCGATCAGCCGATCGATGTTGCGATTATCGGTGGCGGCCCTGCGGGCTATGCTGCGGCTATTTATGCGGCGCGCTCCAACCTAACGACGACCGTGATTGAACAAGGCATGTCGGGAGGACAGATCGCCACAACCAATGAGGTCGAGAACTATCCGGGCATTCCGCTCTTGAGTGGCGCCGAACTCGGTGAGCGTTTTCAGCAGCATGCAGAAGGCCTGGGAGCACAGGTTACATGGAGCATGGTTACGGGTATCGATTACGATGCCGATGCAGCGCTGTTTACGGTGCATCACGATATGGGCGATACGCTGGCCTCGAGTGTTATCGCTTGCATGGGTGCCACGCCGCGATCTGCTGGTTTTGTTGGCGAGGATACGTATCGCGGTCGTGGCGTTTCGTATTGCGCGACGTGCGATGGCATGTTCTTTCGTGGTAAACAGGTCTTTGTCATCGGTGGCGGTAATGCTGCCTGCGAGGAAGCTCTGTTCTTGTCAGAAATCGCCAGCAGCGTGACCATCGTGCTGCGGCGCGATCAGTTCCGTGCGCCTGATGGTGTTGTTCAGAAGGTGCTTGAAAAGGACAGTATTACAGTTAGGTACCAAACTAGTATTGTGGAGCTCTCGGGCGAAGCCATGCCAACGACGATTACCTTTAAGGACAATGCATTCGGGGAAACTCACACCGAGTCATTTGTCCCTGGCTCGTTTGGCATTTTTGTCTTTACCGGGACGCAGCCCCATACCGAGCTTGTTGAGCATCTAGTCGATCTGGCGCCTGATGGCGGCATTCTGACTGATGAATCCATGGCCACCCGCACGCCAGGTCTATTTGCCGCTGGCGACATCCGTTCCAAGCGTTTACGCCAGGTTGTGACCGCCGTTTCTGACGGAGCCATAGCAGCAACTAGCGCATACGCGTTTCTTCATGGATAAGTACGATAATATATATTATGTAAGGTTGTTATTAATTAACTAAATGGCGGGACGATGCATCAGTGCGCCGTCCCGCCAATTTTCTTGCCGGCTATGTGGTATGCAAAACTAGATAACGTAGAATACAATATAGAAAATGAACGGAGGACCTTTATGAATCACGTTAAACACGTTATTCCGATGTCTGATTCGTCGGTCAGCATTAAGCCTGAGGATATTCAGCCCACTGTGCTGCCCGATGCATTTATTCAGTCCGATATCGTGCGCAAACTCAATACGTTGAGTCTGCCGCGCTATGACCAGTTGCCAAATGTGACGCTCTACCGCGACCAGGTCATTGAGTATGTTGCGCTGTGGATGGAGCCGCTGTCCCTTTGCGTTGAGCAGCCTATCATTACGCCATCGATGATCAATAACTACGTAAAGGTCGGCCTAGTGCCTGCTCCGGTCAAAAAGCAATATGGCCGCGAGCAGATTGCCCGCCTGATCGCTATCTGCATCTTTAAGCAGGTGCTACCTATTGCTGCGGTGCAGGCACTCTTTAACATTCAGCGTTTGAGCTACGATGCTCCGACGGCTTTCGATTATGTAGTCGATCAACTTGAGGCATCGATTCGTGCGGCGTTTTCCGTCGAGCAGACTCCCGTGCCCGATACCGCACATCAGGTTACGCGTGAGTCGCTGCTTGTGCGCAGCGCGGTATCGTCCTTCGTT
>CABUZD010000093.1 GCA_902495945.1 uncultured Collinsella sp. | reverse complement strand
GGCCTGCTGGGCGGTCTTCCCACCAGCGCCCTTGGCCAGAACGTGGGCATCATCTGCTCCAACAAGGTCGTCAACAAGTGGGTCTTTGTGATCATCGCGGCCGTCTTTGCCATCGCCGGTCTGTTCCCGCAGCTCTCTGCCGTCCTTTCCGCTATCCCGCAGCCCGTCATCGGCGGCGCGACCGTCGGCGTCTTTGGCACCATCACCATGAACGGCGTGCGCATGTTCACCCGCGAGGGCCTCACGCAGCGCACCACCACCATCGTCGGTACCTCCGTCGTCTTTGGTCTGGGTATCTGGATGGCCAGCGGTTGCCTTGCCGGCGAGGGTATGCCCACCTGGGTGTCCACCGTCATCGGCTCCAACGCCGTAACCCCTACCGCCATCATGGCCATTGTTCTTAACCTGATTCTTCCACAGACGCCGGTCGTGGCTCAGCACATCGATGCTGCCAAGGACGCTGCCGTGGATCTGGTCTTGCCCGAGAGCAAGAAGTAGCCAATTCGGTGCTATTCGTCGGCGGACGCATCGCCTCGTCCGCCGACGTCATGCGGCGCCAAGCCGCACTTCAAAGGGTTTGTCCCTTTGGTGAAGCGTTGACGGGAGAGGGCCCGTTTCCGGTGTAGGCCGGCGCTTCGCACTTCCGCCATGTCAGAGGTGTCAAACCCCGCCTCTGATGTTGAAGGGAGCATTTATGCTTCTGGTCGCTAACGGTTCCGTCTTTACCCGCAACGCTCAGACTCCGTTCATTCCCAACGGTGCAGTCGCTATTGACGGAGATACGATCGTCGAAGTGGGCCCCGAGCGCGAGCTCAAGGCCAAGTACCCGGATGCCGAGTACGTCGACGCCCAGGGCAACCTCATCATGCCCGGACTTATCAACTGCCACACCCACATCTACTCGGGTCTGGCCCGCGGCCTTGCCATTAAGGGCTGCAACCCCACCAACTTCCTGGAAAATCTTGAGCAGCAGTGGTGGAAGATTGACGACAACCTGACGCTCGACGGCACCAAGGCAAGCGCCTACGCCACGATTCTGGACTCCATCCGCGATGGCGTCACCACGATCTTCGATCACCATGCAAGCTTCTGCGAGATCCCGGGCAGCCTCTTTACCATTAAGGACGCCGCTCAGGAGCTGGGCATGCGTTCGTGCCTGTGCTACGAGGTTTCCGACCGCCGTGGCCAGGAAAAGTGCGATCAGGCTATTGCCGAGAACGCCGAGTTTGCCCAGTGGGCCGCCAAGGAGCGTCGCGATAACGATAACCACATGATCGCCGCAATGTTTGGCGGTCACGCCACCTTTACACTGTCGGACGAGACCATGGATAAGATGGCCGAGGCCAACAACGGTCTGACCGGCTTCCACATCCATGTGTGCGAGGGCATGAACGACGTGTGGGATTCCCGCCTCAACCGCGGTGGTATCAGCCCCGTCGAGCGCCTGCTGCAGCACAACCTGCTGGGTCCCGACACCATGCTCGGCCACTGCATCCACGTGACGCCTGCCGAGATGGATATCGTCAAGGAGTCCGGCACCTGGCTCGTCAACAACCCCGAATCCAATATGGGCAACGCCGTGGGCTGCGCCCCCGTGCTCGAGTTCTTCCGCCGCGGCATCCCCGTGTGCATGGGCACCGACGCCTACACCCACGATATGCTCGAGAGCCTCAAGGTCTTCCTGATCATTCAGCGCCACAACGCCGCCATGCCCAACGTGGGCTGGTGCGAGGCCATGACGATGCTGTTTGAGAACAACGCCAAGATGGCGAGCAAGTACTTCGATCGCAAGCTCGGTGTGCTTGAGCCCGGCGCTGCCGCCGACGTCATCGTCATGGACTACAAGCCCTTTACGCCGCTGAGCGAGGAGAACATCGACGGCCACATGCTCTTTGGCATGATGGGCAAAAACTGCCGTACCACCATCATCAACGGCCGCGTCTTGTACAAGGATCGCGAGTTTGTCGGTATCGATGAGGACAAGATCAACGCGTGGACCATGGCCGAGTCCAAGAAGCTCTGGAGCACGCTCAACGATCGCGCCTACTAATTACAAGTAGATTCGCGCGCGTCGGATGTTTCGCCGCATCCGACGCGCGTATAGGCGACCTCCGCGGGGTCGCCGGCGCTGTGCTAGCGCTACACCGTATTTGCGCCCGCCGCGCGGTCTCGCCGGGCGTTACAGAGAGGAGCTCATTATGAGCGACATCATGAGGCCGATCCCGTTTTCGCAGCTGATGAACTGGATCATCGAGGAGCACAAGACCCAGGGCGCCGTCTTTGGCGTGCGCAAGATGGTCACGACCAACCAGGAGGGCGCGCTTCCCATTTTTGACGAGCGCATCGAGACTCCGTTTGGCCCGGCCGCCGGCCCCAACACGCAGCTGGCCCAGAACATCGTGGCATCCTACGTGGCCGGTTCCCGCTTCTTTGAGCTCAAGACCGTTCAGGTTATGGACGGCGAGGAGCTCTCCAAGTGTGTGAACAAGCCCTGCATCGTGGCGCAGGACGAGTGCTACAACTGCGAGTGGTCGACCGAGCTCGAGGTTCCGCAGGCCTTTGCCGAGTACGTGAAGGCATGGTTTGCCTGCCACCTGATCGCTCGCGAGTACGGCCTGGGCAGCCCGGATGGTTTTGTCTTCAACATGTCCGTGGGTTATGACCTCGAGGGCATCAAGAGCCCCAAGGTCGATGCGTACATTGAGGGCATGAAGGACGCCAGCGGCTCCGAGGTTTGGAACGAGTGCCGCACGTGGGCGCTCGCTAACCTGGACAAGTTTGAGCATGTCGACGCCGCGTTTGTCGAGTCCATCCCGGCACGCGTTTCCAACTCCATCACCGAGTCCACCCTGCATGGCTGCCCGCCGGTGGAGATCGAGCGCATCGCGACCTACCTCATCACCGAGAAGGGCCTCAATACCTACATCAAGTGCAACCCCACGCTGCTGGGCTATGAGTTTGCACGTCAGCGCCTCAACGAGCTGGGCTTTGACTACATCGTCTTCGATGACACGCACTTCCGCGAGGACCTGCAGTGGGCCGACGCCGTGCCCATGTTCGAGCGCCTGATTGCCCTGTGCGCCGAGCGCGGCCTGGAGTTTGGCGTCAAGCTGACCAACACGTTCCCCGTCGACGTGACGAGGAGCGAGCTGCCCTCCACCGAGATGTACATGTCCGGTCGTTCGCTGTTCTCGCTGACCATCGAGGCTGCCCGCCGCATTACCGAGCAGTTCGATGGCAAGCTGCGCATCAGCTACTCCGGTGGCGCCACGGTCTACAACATCCGCGCCCTGTATGACGCCGGTATTTGGCCCGTCACCCTGGCGACCGACGTGCTCAAGCCCGGTGGCTACGAGCGCTTTAGCCAGATGGCCGGTGAGTTTACCGACCTGGACGGCAAGCCGTTTGAGGGCATTTCGCTCGAGGCCGTGACTGCGATCCAGACCGACTCGCTCACCAACCCGCTCTACAAGAAGCCGCTGCGTCCGCTGCCCGACCGCAAGGTCGCCGGCAAGAGCCCTCTTTCCGACTGCTTTACCACGCCGTGCCGCACGAGCTGCCCCATCCAGCAGGATATTCCCGCCTACCTGGCGGCCGTTGACGAGGGCCGCTACGAGGACGCACTCAACATCATCATCGAGCGCAACGCCCTGCCGTTCATTACCGGCACCATCTGCCCGCATCCCTGCGGCCGTGCCTGCGAGCGTGCGTTCTACGAGCCCGAGGGCGCCCAGATTCGCGCCAGCAAGCTCAAGGCCGCCCGCGAGGCCATGACCGCCGTGCTGCCCAAGCTGCGCGCCCAGGCCATCGCCAACGACGGCGAGCGCAACGTTGCCGTTATCGGCGGCGGCCCGGCCGGCCTGGCGACGGCGTTTTTCCTGACGCGCGCCGGCGTGCCCGTCACCATCTTCGAGGCTCGCGATTCGCTCGGCGGCGTGGTCCGTCACGTGATTCCCGAGTTCCGCATTGCGAGCGACGATATCTCCCACGATGCCGAGCTCTGCCTGGCCTTTGGTGCCAAGGTGCAGCTTAACGCTCGCGTGGATTCCATTGACGAGCTCAAGGCCCAGGGCTTTACCGACGTGGTCGTGGCCACCGGTGCCTGGATGCCCGGCTCTGCGGGCCTGGGCGAGGGTGCCGAGCTCGATGTGCTGGAGTTCCTCGAGGCCGCCAAGAAGGGCGAGAAGCTCGAGCTGGGCGAGGACGTCGTGGTCATCGGCGCCGGCAACACCGCCATGGATGCTGCCCGCGTGGCCAAGCGCCTGGCTGGTGTGAAGAACGTGCGCCTGGTGTATCGCCGCACCAAGAAGCAGATGCCCGCCGACGAGGAAGAGCTTGATCTTGCTCTTGCCGACGGCGTTGAGTTCTGCGAGCTGCTGGCGCCCAAGGCACTCAACGGCGCCGTGCTGACCTGCGACGTTATGGAGCTTGGCGAGCCGGATGCAAGCGGCCGTCGCAGCCCCGTTGCCACGGGCGAGACCGTCGAGCTTCCCGCCACCACGGTGATCTGCGCCGTGGGCGAGGGCATCGATGCCAGTCTGTACGATGCCGCGGGCGTCGAGCACGACCGTCGCGGCCGCCTTGCCGCCACCTCCACCGGCGTTGAGGGCGTCTGGGCTGCGGGCGACTGCCGCCGCGGTCCTGCCACCGTGGTTGAGGCTATTGCCGACGCCGCCGAGGTCGCCCGTGCCATCGCCGGCGTGGACTTTAACAAGTACGCCGATTGCAACGAGCAGGCTGGCCGCGAGGACACCTGCTACGAGCGCAAGGGGTCGCTGTGCCGCGACAAGCGCAACTGCACCAAGACCCGCTGCCTGGGCTGCGGCTCGGTGTGCGAGGTCTGCTGCGACGTGTGCCCCAACCGCGCCAACGTAGCCATTAAGGTGCCGGGCCTGGCCAAGCATCAGGTCGTCCATGTCGATGGCATGTGCAACGAGTGCGGCAACTGCGCCGTGTTCTGCCC
Source organism: uncultured Collinsella sp. (assembly GCA_902495945.1). Lineage (GTDB taxonomy): Bacteria > Actinomycetota > Coriobacteriia > Coriobacteriales > Coriobacteriaceae > Collinsella. Next base: position 1,890 of record CABUZD010000093.1, on the reverse strand, counting down.
CTACCAGGAGGGCCGTCCCTACAAGGACAAGCTCACCCTGTTCTGGAGCGAGGAGGACATGGAGAACTCCGAGAACGAGGGCTTCCTGGCCGTGGACGAGGACCACTTTAAAGTCCGCGTCGCCGGCACGGTCCGCACCGTCTCGGTCGATGCCGTCAACACCGGTCTTCCCGAGGCCGTCCGCCTGACCATCAAGGCTGTGCGTGACAACTATTCGTACCTTCTTAAGAAATAGGCGAACCTTTTATGGCCAAATCTATTCAACATAACGTGGCCTACGTTGCCTGCGGAAGCGGCTGTGCTTCCGCGGGCGGCGACGCCCGCTGCAGCGAAGGCTGCATTGGCTGTGGCGCCTGCGTCACGGCTTGCCCCCACGGTGCCATCTCACTGGTCGACGGCGTTGCCCGCGTGGACCGCTCCAAGTGCACGGGCTGCGGCCTGTGCGGCATGGCGTGCCCGCAGCGCGTGATTGCCTTCGTTCCCGGCTACCAGAACATCCTGGTGCGCTGTAACAACACCGACAAGGGCGCCATTGCGCGCAAGATCTGCGACACGAGCTGCATCGGTTGCGGCATGTGCGCCAAAAAGTGCCCTGCCGGCGCTATTCGCATCGAGGACAACTGCGCCCATATCGACGGCGCGGACTGCCTGTCGTGCGGCATGTGCGCGGTTGTGTGCCCGCATGGCACCATTCACGACCGCACCGGCATTGCCGCCGGCGTGTAGAAGGGAATCACCATGGCACAGGAATTCACTTTTACCGTTAACGGCGTGGAGCGCACGACGACTCAGAACAAACCGCTGCTGCGCTACCTGCGGGACGACCTGCATATTCACTCCGCCAAGGACGGCTGCTCCGAGGGCGCGTGCGGTACCTGCACCATCCACGTGGACGGTGCGGCCGTCAAGGCGTGCGTGCTGACCACCGCGCTTGCCGCCGGCCGTAACATCGTAACCGTCGAGGGCCTGCCCGAGGACGTGCGCGAGGCCTTTGTGTACGCCTTTGGCGCCGTGGGCGCCGTGCAGTGCGGCTTTTGCATCCCCGGCATGGTCATGGCGGGTGCGGCACTCATCGCCGAGGACCCCGAGCCCACCGAGGAACAGATCAAGTACGCCATTCGCGGCAACGTCTGCCGTTGCACCGGCTACAAGAAGATTATCGAGGGCATTTCGCTGGCAGCCGCGGTGCTCCGCGGCGAAAAGCAGATCGACGAGGACCTGGAGCGCGGCGATGACTACGGCGTGGGCAAGCGCGCCTTCCGTATCGACGTGCGCAAGAAGGTGCTCGGCGAGGGCAAGTACCCCGACGACATCGACGAGCTCGACCAGCCGGGCCTGACCTATGCCAGCGCCGTGCGCTCGAAGTACCCGCGTGCCCGCGTGCTCTCCATCGATACCTCCAAGGCCGAGGCCCTGCCCGGCGTGGTGGGCATTCTGCGCGCCGAGGACGTGCCGGTCAACCAGGTCGGCCACCTTATCCAGGACTGGGACGTCATGATCGCCCAGGGCGATATCACCCGCTGCGTGGGCGATGCCATCGTGCTGGTGGTTGCCGAGGACGAGGCGACGCTCGAGAAGGCCAAGAAGCTCGTCAAGGTTGATTACGAGCCTCTGGAACCCGTGCGCAACATCGCCGAGGCCAGGGCTGCCGACGCCCCGCGCCTGCATGACAGCTTCTTTGCCTTTGGCAACACAGTGGAGCTCAAGGACAACGTGTGCCAGAGCCGTCATGTGACGCGTGGCGACGCCGCCAAGGCGCTGGCGGAGAGCGCGTTCACCGTGACGCAGCGCTTTACTACGCCCTTTACCGAGCATGCTTTCTTGGAGCCCGAGTGCGCCGTCGCCTTCCCGTACAAGAACGGCGTCAAGGTGCAGTCGACCGACCAGGGC
>CABUZD010000092.1 GCA_902495945.1 uncultured Collinsella sp. | reverse complement strand
GCGGGCGACCACGCGAACAACGACATGGCAGACGAGACCGACCCCGACAGCTGGGCTGCGAAGTTCGTGGCCGCCGGCTTCGAAGTGACGTGCCTGCTCCAGGGTCTGGGACAGAACGTCGCGGTCGACGACATCTACGTCTCGCACGTGGACGACGCCATCGCCAAGCTGTAAACTCGCCGCGCACGGGGGCGCCGGTCGCGTCCCCGTGCAACGGGCATGCGCCTTCCCCGACTGACGGTGCATGCCCGTTGCATTCGCATCCCGCCCGCCCACCGCACGGCGCGGGCGGTCGAAGCGATTGAAAGGAACCCCTCCATGTTGAAGAAAACCCTCGCCTTCGCCCTGTCGGCGGCGCTTTTCGCGTTCTCGCTCGCCGGCTGCGGCGGAAATTCAATCGACAGCGCAAAGGCAAGCGATGCCGATTCCCAGGAAAAGACCGAACAGGCGGCCGATGCGCCCGAGGGCGCAAGCGCTGCCCCCATCACCGCCAACAAGGTGGCCGACGGCACCTATCCGATCACCGTAGATTCCAGCTCGAACATGTTCAGGATTGTGGACGCCCAGCTCATCGTGGAAAACGGCTCCATGCACTGCGTGATGACGCTTTCCGGCACGGGCTACGGCAAGCTCTTCATGGGCACGGGCGACGAGGCTGCCGCCGCGAGCGAGGCCGACTTCATCCCCTATGTGGAAAACGCGGAAGGCAAGTACACCTACGACGTGCCCGTTGAAGCGCTCGACGAGGACACCGACTGCGCCGCGTGGAGTATTAGAAAAGAGCAGTGGTACGACCGCACGCTCGTGTTCGAATCCGCCGGCGTCGATCTGCGCGCCGACGCACTGAAGTAACGCCATGCGGTCGATTCTTCCCAAGGGGGAAAACAGGAAGCGCCACAGCATCGCGGCGCGCGTAATCGCCTGCGTTCTCGTCGCCCTGCTCGCGCTTCCCTTCGCGGGGTGCAGTGCGAGCCCGAACGCGACCGGTGCCACGACGGGCTCTCAGGAATACACTGTGAGCGCCTCGCTTTCCGGCGGGTCAGGGCGCGCAAGCATCGCCTCACCAACCACAATTGTGAAGGATGGCGACACCTACACCGCGACCATCACCTGGTCGAGTTCGAACTACGACAAGATGACCGTCGACGGCGTGGACTACGCGCCCGTAAACGACGGCGGCAACTCCACGTTCGAGATACCCGTCACGCTCGACGAGGACATCGCCGTGTCGGCCGAGACCGTCGCCATGTCGACGCCGCACACCATCGACTACACGCTCTACTTCGACTCATCCACCATGAAGGAGAAATCGGGCGACGAAGCAAGCGGCGGCTCCCCTGCGGGAACGGCCTCAAGCGCCGCGGCCGACTTCCACAACGCCGATTTAGGCTGCGGCTGGAAGCCGACGGGGACGCTTCAGCTTGAATACGCCGAGCACTTCACTGTCGACGAGTTCGAAGGCGGCCTGCGGCTTATCTGCATTTCGAACGGGGAGCGCTTCCTCGTGGTGCCGCAAGATGCGAAGGTACCTGATGGGTTGAGCTCCGACATCGCGGTCATAAGGCGCCCCGCCGACAAGGTATACCTCGTGTCGTCGGCGACGATGTGCCTGGTCGACGCACTCGATGCGAACGACAATATCATCATGTCGGGCACGAAGGCCGACGATTGCTCGGTCGCGGGCTTCAAAAGCGCACTCGAAAGTGGGGCGATCGCCTGCGGCGGCAAGTACAGCGCGCCCGACTACGAGCGAATATCGGCCTCGGGCTGCACGCTCGCCATCGAGAACACCATGATCAACCACACACCCGATGTGAAGGAAAAGCTGCAGAAACTCGGGCTCGTCGTGCTCACCGAACAGTCGTCGAGCGAGCCCGAAGCACTCGGGCGCGTCGAGTGGATTAAGCTTTTCGGCGTCCTGTTCGACAAGGAAGACGAGGCCGCGCACCTGTTCAACGAGCAGAAGGCCCGCGTCGAGCAAACGTCGGGGCTCGCGTCGTCAGGTAAAACCGTGGCGTATTTCTACATTAACTCAAACGGGGCCGCCGTCACGCGGCGGGCGGGCGACTACGTGGCGCAGATGATCGAGCTTGCAGGCGGCAACTACGCGCTCGATGACGCGCAGACGGCGTCGACGTCAGGTTCGTCAGTAACGCTCGAAATGGAGCGCTTCTACGCGACGGCGAAGGATGCCGACATCATCATCTACAACGGCACCATCGACGAATCGGTTGCCACCTTGAACGACTTCGTAGGCAAAAACGCGCTATTGTCGCAGTTCAAAGCCGTGAAGAACGGCAACGTCTGGGTCACAAGCGCCGACATGTACCAGCAGATGACTTCTACCGCCGACATTATCGACGAGCTGCACGGGGCGTTCACCGGCGATGACGCGAGCGACTTCCATTATCTGAGAAAGCTCGGCTAGCGCCATGAGAAGCCGGCTTTCCATGGCATACGACGAATCGGGGCGCGCCGCGCGGTGTCGCGTCGTGACGGCGCTGCTCGCTGTTGCCCTCATCGTGCTCGTCGGGGCCAACCTGTGCATCGGGAGCGTGCTCGTGCCCGCAAACCACATCCCCGGCATCCTTTCGGGCGGCGCGGCCAATTCCATGGAAAGCCAGGTCATCTGGGAGATTCGCCTGCCGCGCGTGCTTTCAGCCGTGCTTCTCGGCGGGGCACTTTCGCTTTCCGGGTTCCTACTGCAGACGTTTTTCAACAACCCCATCGCCGACCCGTTCATCTTGGGCGTCTCCTCGGGCGCAAAGTTCGTCGTCGCGCTTACGATGATTGTACTTCTGGGCGCGAACCAGGCCATGTCCTCCCCGGCCATGGTGGCCGCAGCGTTTCTGGGCTCGCTTATCACCATCGGCTTCGTGCTCCTCATCGCACGGCGCATAAGTTCCATGGCCATGCTCATCGTGGCGGGCGTCATGGTGGGATACATCTGCTCGGCGGCGACGAACTTCCTCATCGCCTTCGCCGACGACCAGTCCATCGTGAACCTGCACAACTGGTCTTTGGGTAGCTTCTCGGGTTCGAGCTGGGACGACGTCGCGGTCATCGCGGTCGTGGTGATCACCGTGAGCGCATGCGTATTCGCGATATCGAAGCCCCTTTCCGCCTTCCAGCTGGGAGAAGCCTACGCGAAAAGCGTCGGCGTGAACGTCGCACGCTTCCGCGTGGTGCTCGTCCTTCTAGCGAGCATGCTCTCCGCCTGCGTGACCGCGTTCGCTGGTCCGGTGTCGTTCGTAGGCATCGCGGTTCCGCATCTCGTTAAGTCGGCGCTAAAGTCGTCGAAGCCCATCCGCGTGATTCCTGCGTGCTTCTTGGGAGGCGCCATCTTCTGCGCGGGCTGCGATTTGATCGCGCGCACGCTGTTCTCCCCCGTCGAGCTTTCCATCAGCGCCGTCACCGCCATCTTCGGCGCGCCGGTGGTTATCGCACTCATGTTGAAGAAGCGGGTGAGGTAGATGGGGAAATTCGTGCCGCGGCCCAAAACGCAGACTGACGGAGCGCCGCTTTTCCGCATAAGCGACCTGACGGCGGGCTACGACAAGAAGGTCGTAGTCGAAGGCGTCGATCTGGAGGTTCGCGCGGGCGACGTCGTGGCGCTCATCGGGCCGAACGGCTCGGGCAAGTCGACCATCTTGAAAACCATCACACGCCATCTTGCACCGCTTGCCGGCGCGGTCGAGCTCGACGGGCGGGAGATTTCCCGATGGAAGACGGCGGAGTTCGCAAGGAACCTTGCCGTTATGCTGACGGATCGCCCCCGGACCGAGCTCCTCATCTGCCGCGATATCGTAGAGGCGGGAAGGCATCCCTACACCGGGCGAATGGGCACACTCTCGCCCGACGACCATAGTCGGGTCGATGAGGCCATGAAAACCGCACATGTGGAAGAGCTCGCCGAGCGCGACTTCATGCAGATAAGCGATGGGCAACGCCAGCGCGTCATGCTCGCACGCGCCATCGCGCAGGATCCGCGTGTGCTCGTGCTCGACGAGCCCACGTCGTATCTCGATATCCGCTACCAGATCGACCTGCTGCGAATACTTCGCCACCTTGCGAAATCGCGGAATGTGGCTGTCATCATGTCCATCCACGAACTCGAGCTCGCGCAGAAAAGCGCCGACAAGGTGATTTGCGTGAAGGACGGCCGGGTCTTTCGCGCCGGCGCACCCGAGGACATATTCACGCGCGAGACAATTGGCGAGCTCTACGGCCTTCAGCATGGCACCTTCAACGAGCGCTTCGGCAGCGTGGAAATTGGGCGCCCACACGGTGATGCGCACACGTTCGTCATCGCCGGCGCAGGTACGGGGTCGGCTGTGTTTCGCCAGCTCATCCGGCAGGGCAAGGCGTTCTACGCGGGCGTTCTGCACGAAGGGGACATCGACTGCGAGCTCGCGCGCGACCTGGCGACGGAATGCGTGGCCGAGCGCGCCTTCGAGCCGATCGGGGATAAAACCATAGCCCGCGCCAAAGAGCTCCTCGTCCACTGTGCGCGCCTTATTGTGTGCCCCGCCGCCTTCGGCACCATAAACGCCCGCAACGCAGAGCTCGTCGAGTTCGCACGCTCGCATGGTATCGAGGTCGTGCGAGCGTGCGAAGGCGCATCGGAGGATTCCCAATTTGAGTGAGAAGGATAAACTGGACTTTATTTTAAGGATCCTCAGGTTTCAGCTCCTACGCCGGCGAGGTCTACAAGGCGCCGGAGAACCTCGTGAACAAGAATTTCCACGCCGACGAGCCCAACTAGGCCTAGTCCAAGCGAGATTCCAGACTCGACAGGCCGTTGAGAGTCAGATCGTTGGCGACCTCAGAGACGCGCTCGATAGGAACCGATCCGTCAGACAGTGCCCACGTGCGATAGATGCCGATGATACCCGACAGCAAAAACGCCAGATAGTAATCGAACATCTCGTCCTTGAGACCTTGTGGCAGCAGATCGCGCTCGGCAATCTCGTGCTCGAGCGGCGCACGAAGACGAGCCATAAAATCATCGAGCGGAATATTCTCGATCAGCTGACGATTGAGCACCAGGTTGTTGCACAGCGCCTCGTTTACGGTTTTAAAGAAGGTCGCCGCCGCGCCCAGGGCGCGCTCGTTGGTGTCACCGTCCATGGAAGCAAGCGTTTTCTCGACCGAGTCGACAATCATCTCCACCACATCGACGGCAATGGCATCGAGCAGGCCGTCAACCGTGCCAAAGTGCACGTAGAAGGTCTTGCGGTCGACATTGGCCTCGCGCGCGATGGCACTCACCGTAATGTCTGCCAGCGGCTTTTCCATGAGCAGGCGCTCGAAAGCCGAAAGGATGGCATTACGGCTGCGAACGATGCGGCGGTCAAGACGCGGTTTGCTGGTTGCCATGGGCGTGTCCCTTCGATATGCGAGCATTCATCAACAGATGAGAGATAATCTACGTAAGAGGATTATCCCCCATACAGCACAAATATGCCCCGCATCATGAAGAACGCACGACTGCCCTACTGCGACTTGGGATGCTTCTTCTTATTAAGTGCCGACGGAGATACGCGAATACCATCGCCTGTCTGGCGCACATAGGCTTTATGAGCCGGCTTAGCGGTCCCAGAAGCCTTCTGAGCGCGCTTCTTGGGATCAACGGTAACAGCATTCGTGGGGTGCGGCTTAGTGGGCGCAGAGGGCGTCTGAGACGTGCGGCCGAGCTTGCGCATCACACGATCCCAGCGCGCATGGATGCTCTCGTTGTGGGCGCTCTTAAGTCCCAGCAGGGGCGCAGCCAAAATGGTCGGCGCAATAAACGTAATGAGGCGCCACAGCAGATAGCCGGCGGTCGAAGCCGACCCAAAGAAATGACCCAAGAACAATGCAAAGCCGCCCTCAGCACCACCAGTTCCACCGGGCAAGGGAACCGCAGAGCTCAGCAGCTGGACAAAGGCGCTCGCGGCCATGACCGAGAAAAAGTCGACCTCGTGGTGGCCAAAGGCAAGCATCAGGAAATACGGCACCAGATAGAAAAACGCGAGCTGCAGCATGGTGATAAACACGGTGAGCAGCATGGAAGAAAAATGTCCGGCCGAAAGCTTGAACTTCTCGGAGAAGGAGTAGATCTCGCCATCGACAAACGTGCGCCATCCCTCGATCTTAGTGGCCGAGACACCAATGCGCTCGAGCCAATTGATGATGCAATGGGCGACGCGCGTGACGGTCTTAGGCATGAGCGCGACGGCGAAGATGCCAAGCAAGATGCAGCAGTGCCCACCAAAGCTAAAGACGCACAGCAGCGTCATGTCGCCATAGCGCTCGGCAAAAAACGGCATGCGAGCAAGCAGTAGGATAGCGCCCCAGGCAACGAGGCCAAACTGATACACGATAAAGCGCGTGAATTGCGTGGCTCCGGCCTCGCCGACATTTTGGCCCGCCTTGGTCAGGCGGTAGATCTGAGCAGGAGTCGAGCCCATCATCATAGGTGTGAGGTTGCCAAAGAAGATGCCGCTCGCCTCGACCGAAATGAGGTCGCGAATGCCGACGGGTGAATTGGGGTCGAGCCAGACAGCGATCGCATAGGCCACAATGCCAAAGAACAGATACATGAACATGCAAAGACACGCGACAAAGAGCCATGACGCCTGGACGCTCGACATAGCGGCCCAGAACTGCCCCATCTGCCCGGTTACAACCAGATAGACAATATAACCCACCAGCACGACGCCGATAAAAATGGCGCCGCGGCGTGCGCTCTTATTGTCGTCTCCGCCCGAGGCCTCAACCTCGACCTGGGGCTTGGACGTATGCTGAGAGGACTCAGTCATGAGGCTCCTTCTAACAGTCAAATTATCTTGGATATTGTACCCGTAAGGGCCATAAGCAGAACGCAAAGCTCTGGTTCAAACGGGAATTGCAGCCGGTTGTTTGAAAATAAAAAACCCGGCCTTCCATGGGAAGTCCGGGTATCAGATGCGTGGTAGCCCGTACCAGATTCGAACTGGT
>CABUZD010000091.1 GCA_902495945.1 uncultured Collinsella sp. | reverse complement strand
CGGCAAGGCCGACCTCTTTGTGACGTGCCATAGCTATCATGCCCTTCGCCGCGCCGTGGCGGTGCTCGATCGCGAGCAAGTGCCGTGGGTCATCATCGGCAAGGGCTCCAATCTGCTGGTTGCCGATGGCGGTTATCGCGGCGCCGTCATTTCGCTCGGACGTGAGTTTCAGCGCACGGTTGTTGCCGATGACGGTTGTACGCTGACGGTCGGTGCGGGCGTGATGTTTGCGCGTCTGGTCAACGATGCCCTGTCGCGTAGCCTCTCGGGCCTTGAGTTTGCCGTTGGCATTCCTGGTTCGGTCGGCGGTGCGATATCTATGAATGCAGGCACACGGACCGAGTGGATTGGCTCGCTGGTTGAGGATGTCGTAACGTTTGACCCGGCATCCGGTATCAAGCATTATGCGGGGTCCGAGATCACTTGGGGCTACCGCGAATGTAGCCTTCCCCGCAATGAGATCATCCTCGAGTGCGTGCTCAAGCTTAAACCGGCGCCCAAGGCCGACATTCGCGAGCGCATGGAACGGTACCTGACGAGGCGCAAGCGTACGCAGCCCATGGGTCGCGCATCCTGCGGGTCGGTCTTTCGTAACCCGCCCGATGCGAGTGTGGGCAAGCTTATCGAGGATTGTGGATTAAAGGGTTTTTCGATTGGCGGCGCGGAAGTTTCGCCCGTTCACGCTAATTTTATCGTTAATAACGGAACTGCCTCGGCCGATGACGTTGCCGCGGTTATCAGACATGTGCACGGAAAGGTGAGGGAGGCGTATGGCATCGAGCTCAGACCGGAAGTTAAATTCCTCGGCTTCTAGAGCATCGAAACCCACCTTCCGCCGCGCCGGAGGGCGTTCCGGCGCGCCTGCCAAACCTCAACGCAATACCGTCGCGCACTCTAAGTCTGTCGGGCATGTACGACAGGCCGGGCGTCCGGTCGTCGGCTCGCAGCTCGGTAATCGTCCGGCTGCAAAAAAGTCCTCGCGTCCCTCGGTGACGTCAAAGCCTGTTATGGGCGCCAAGCCTGCCCGCCCCATGGCAACTCCTAAGCCCTCGACGGGAACTAAAGCGGCGCGTCCAGGTCGCACACTGGGCGCATCGAAACCGCGCTCGCTGACATCGGTGCCGGCTACCGCCAAGAAGCCTTTGAGTAAAAAAGGCGTCAACCCGTTGTCTTCACTTGGGGCGATGGCAAATAAAACATCAGACGCCGCTTCTGTCGTTGCAGGCAAAGGCAAAATCGTGGGCGGCGTTCTGGCCGCCTTGGCCGTGCTCGTCGTCGTTGCCATCGTGGTGATTAACTCTGGATTGTTTACTGCCACTGATATTCAGATTCAAGGCAGCGAGCATGTGACGAAGCACGATGCTATCCAGCTGATCGATTTGCCCGAGGGAACGTCGCTTTTTAACGTCGATCCCGACCAGATTACCGAGGATCTCCAGCAGAACCCGTGGGTCTCGGGCGTGGATGTCCAGCGTCAGTTCCCGCATACGCTCATTATTACGCCGATGGAGCGCAAGGTCATTGCAATTGCCTATATCAGCTCCGATGACCTTGCCTGGGCCATCGGGGATGATGACACCTGGATCGCCCCGCTGTCGACGTCGGTCGAAGTGGACGATCAGGGCAACGTCATCACGACGGGGCAGGGCTCAAATACCTTGACCGGAATCGATGCAGCACTGGCGCTCGCTAAGCATTATGGCGCGGTGCTGTTGACTGATGTCTCGGCGGATGTCGCTCCGGTTTCTGGCCAAGCGGTGAACTCCAAAGCCGTTAAGGCCGGCCTGGATTATGTTCGTGGTTTTTCGAGCGAGTTCTTGGGACAAGTCAAGGATATTTCCACGCCTTCGGTCGAAGCCATCTCGGCAAACCTCAATAACGGCATTGAGGTGTCGCTGGGCGATTCGAACGATATCGTCAAGAAGGAGCGCGTAGTCACCAAGTTGCTTTCGCAGGTAGAGGGCGTAACGTATATCAATGTGCGCTCTCCGGGTAACTATACATTTAGGAACGCTCCGACCTCGTAGCGCTGGTTGATGCTTTGTTGAGGGGCCATACCACGCCGTTTATCTGGTTTGTTTGGTTTTCACGGTCAATTATTTGACTGATACGTTCATAATGTGCAAACATAATACGGTTTACCTTTGCATTTACTTTCAACCTGAAGGTTAATGTGCGCAGGGGTCGACCCATGCTATGGCTATAACCTTTGTTCGGAGGACCGACATGCACGAGACAGAGATCAACAACTACCTTGCCGTCATTAAGGTGGTCGGCGTCGGCGGCGGCGGTACCAACGCGGTCAATCGAATGATCGAAGAGGGCATCCGCGGCGTCGAGTTTGTTGCCATCAACACCGATGCTCAGGCACTCGCGATCTCTGATGCCGATATCAAGGTGCACATCGGCACCGACCTTACCCGCGGCCTGGGTGCCGGCGCCAACCCCGAGGTTGGCCGCAAGGCTGCCGATGAGTCCCGCGACGACATTGCCGAGGCGCTCGCTGGCGCCGACATGGTGTTCATCACCTGCGGCGAGGGCGGTGGCACCGGTACCGGCGCTGCTCCCATCGTTGCCGATATCGCGATGAACGAGGTCGGTGCGCTGACCGTCGCCGTCGTGACCAAGCCCTTCACCTTCGAGGGCCGCAAGCGCAAGAAGAGCGCCGAGGAGGGCATCAAGACCCTCTCCGATTGCGTTGACACCATGATCGTCATCCCTAACGATAAGCTGCTCGACATCGCCGAGAAGAAGACCACCATGCTCGAGGCCTTCGCGATTGCCGATGGCGTTCTTTCCCAGGGCACCCAGGGTATCACCGACCTCATCACCGTCCCGGGCATCATCAACCTGGACTTCGCCGATGTTAAGACCATCATGAAGCAGGCCGGCACCGCCATGATGGGTATCGGTACCTCTTCTGGGGATACCCGTGCCGTCGACGCTGCCCAGCAGGCCATCTCCAGCCCGCTGCTCGAGAGCTCCATCGATGGTGCCACGCGCGTGCTGCTCTCCATCGCCGGCTCCAAGGACCTGGGCATCCAGGAGATCAGCGACGCCGCCGACGTTGTCGCCAACGCCGTCGACCCCGAGGCCAATATCATCTTCGGTACCGTTGTCGACGAGTCCCTGGGCGATCAGGTGCGTATCACCGTCATCGCTACGGGCTTCTCCGACTCCAACGTCAACCGTCAGGACGAGCTCTTTGCTGCTCAGCAGTCTCAGAGCAAGGCAGCTGCCTCCGCTGAGCCGCAGTGCACCGCTCCGGCCACCAGTCCGGCTCAGGCCGCTCCGACCCGCAACGTCGGTGGCACCGAGCTTCCTAACTTCGGCAACGATCAGTTCGAGCTTCCCGACTTCCTGAAGCGCGGTAGCTTCTAAGTCGTTCTTTGCATTGTTGTGCACAGGGGCGTGTCCGTATGGACGCGCCCTTTTTATTTCGACTTTGTAAACTAGAACCTCCAATCTCTTTACGTTCCCTTTACGATTGCCTCCAGCGCAGCAGGTATCCTTTTAGAGAAGTATGGCAGCCGTATAAACGCTGGCTGTAGCGGCGATGCCGCGGTACTTGTGTTATTAGGAGGCTTTAGTATGGCAGCACGTGCGGACAAAGTTTCGCGTGTCGACCATGATGGAGTTACGTTGGTGGAAGGCGCGACATCCGATGTTCGCTTTGCCTTCACCGAGCGCGCCGGTGGTGTTTCCGAAGATGCGTACTCCTCACTCAACTTGGGCTCGCATGTTGGCGATGATCCCTTTGCTGTTCAAGAAAATCGTCGTCGCGCGCTCGAGGCTATGGGTGCCGCCGAGTGCGAGCACAACCTGCTCGTTCCCAATCAGGTCCATGGTGACCATATCGTTGCGGTGACCTCGAACGGCGCCGATGACCTTGAGGACGTCCGCGAGCAGATTGCCGAGGGCTGCGATGCCATCGTCTGTACGGCGCATAACGTACCCGTGCTGCTCTGCTTTGCCGACTGCGTTCCCGTGGTGCTGATGGCCCCTGGCGGATTTGCCGTGGTGCACTCCGGTTGGAAGGGCACGATTGCACGCATTTCCGCCAAGGCGTGCCAGGCGCTTTGCGATGCTGCCGGTTGCGATGCGAGCGGCGTTTCCGCCTATATCGGCCCCCATATCTTGGGTGACGAATATGAGGTATCACAGGAACTCATGGATCGCTTTGCCGCCGAGTTCTCTTGCATCGATGCGAGTACCTCTCGCATGCTCGATCTTTCCGCTGCCATTCGCGAGGCGCTGGTAGATGTCGGTGTCGACGCGGATAATATCGTGGATACCCAGCTTTCGACCGTGCGTCAGAACGACCGCTTTTATTCCTACCGTAACGAGGGCGGCACCTGTGGGCGCCATGCTGCGATCGGCGTGATGCTATGAGAAAGATCGTATCGGTCCTGAGCGCCGCTGTGCTTACGCTTACGCTGTGCGCCTGTTCTTCGGGATCTTCTACCTCTTCCATTACCGTGGCCGGCTCCACGACCTGCCTTCCTATCGCCGAGATTGCGGCCGAGGGCTTTAAGGAGGAGACCGGCATCGACGTGCTCGTTTCCGGTTTGGGTTCTTCCGCTGGGATCGAGGCCGTCAGCGCCGGCACGGCCGATATCGCCAGCTCCTCCCGTGGACTCAATGCCGACGAACAGGATCTGGGCCTGACTCCCATCGTCATTGCCCACGACGGTATTGCGGTCATCGTGAACGACGACAACCCCGTCGATAACCTCTCGACCGAGCAGCTCCGCGATATCTACGCCGGCAAGATTACCAATTGGAAAGAGGTCGGTGGCGAGGACCTGAGGATTCAGGTCATCAACCGAGACGAGGCGTCCGGTACGCGCGAGGCCTTCCGTACCATCGTGATGGATGGCACGCCGTTCGATCGCCGCTCGGCTGTTCTTTCGGGTACGGGCCAGGTGCGCGACGTGGTATCTCGTTCGCGTGGGGCCATCGGCTACATTTCGCTGGGCTTCGTCGATAGCCTCAACGCCAAGACCTCGGTCAAGGCCGTCTCGGTCAATCATGTTGAGGCGTCCGAGAAGACGGTCGCGAGTGGCGGCTATCCCATCTCGCGCGACCTTTACTTCTTTGTGAAGGGTGTGCCTTCGCAGCAGGCGCAGGATTACATCGACTATGTGACGTCCGAAAAGATGGACAAGCAGATTCGCGAGGCGGGCTTTATTCCCGTCACCAACGACGAGAAGGGGAGTGAGTAGCATGGAAGCACAGGAAAACTCCCAGACTGAGCAGAATGTTCAGACGCCCAAGAAGCGCGAGCTGGCGCTCGTATCGCGCAGTACCTATATCAAGGAGAAGGCGCTGCAGTGGATCTTCTTTGCCTGCGCGTTCTTGGCGGTCGTTACCGTCATCCTGATTTTTGTCTTTACCACGTACTCGGCGCTGCCCGTCTTTACTGACATCGGTCTGGCTGACTTCTTTAGCTTTACGTGGGCGCCTTCCGAGGGCCACTACGGCATCTTGTCGCTGCTTGCTGGCTCGGGTCTGGTGACCGTCGGTGCGCTCGCCATGGGCGTGCCGCTGGGCGTGGGTACGGCCGTTTACCTGGTCGAGATTGCCAGCAAGCGCGTGCGCAAGCTCATCAGCCCCGCCGTTGACCTGCTGGCGGGCATACCCTCCATCATCTACGGCTTCTTTGGCATGATCATCATCCGCCCGTTTATCGCACAACTGACCGGCGGCCTTGGTTTTGGTGCGCTGACGGCGTGGTTTGTGCTCGCCATCATGATCGTCCCTACCATCACCACGCTCACCATCGATGCTCTCAATTCCATTCCCATGGGCATTCGCGAGGCATCGTATGCCATGGGCGCCACAAAGTGGCAGACCATCTATAAGGTCGTGCTACCTGCCGCGAAGCTGGGTATCGTTGATGCCATCGTGCTGGGTATGGGCCGTGCCATCGGCGAGACCATGGCCGTGCTCATGGTCGTAGGTAACGCCCCGGTTATTCCCGACAGCATTGCGAGCCCCATCTCGACGCTCACGAGCCAGATTGCGCTCGACATGAGCTATTCCTCGGGTCTACACCGCTCGGCGCTGTTCGGCATGGGTGTGGTCCTGTTTATCATCTCCGCCACGCTGGTGGGTATCGTTCGTCTGATTTCCAAGAGGAAGAGGGGGTAGGCTATGTCCGATTCCGTTGACACGACGGTCGATACGACCTCGTCGCGCGAGCGCATCAAGCGTGCCCTTTCCCACGGCAAGAAGGGCCGCATCAACAAGGACCTGTCCAACAAGATCATGCTTGGCGTGTTTCGTGCCGCTGCCTACATCACCACGCTGGTGCTGGTCGCTATCATCGCCTACGTGGTCATCAACGGCCTGCCACACATCTCGCTCGACTTTATCTTCGGTTGGCCCCAGGGCGTCAACGCCGAGGGCGGAATTTGGCCCACGATCGTCTCGACCGTCTACGTGACGGCGCTCGCCATGCTTATCTGCACGCCGATCGCTGTGCTGGCAGCCGTCTATCTGGCCGAGTACGCCAAGCAGGGCAAGGTCGTCGAGCTCATTCGCTACGCTGCTGACGCTTTGGCCTCGGTGCCCTCCATCGTTATGGGCCTGTTTGGCTACGCCTTGTTTGTCGAGGCTATGGGCCTGGGCCTTTCGATGGTCTCGGCCGCTCTGGCGCTCGCGCTCTTGATGCTTCCCATCGTCATGCGCACCACCGAAGAAGCCATTCGCGCCGTTCCGCGCTATATCCGTTGGGGCGCGTACGGCCTGGGCGCTACCAAGTGGCAGGTCGTCTCCAAGATCGTGCTTCCTTCGGCCTTTGGCCGCATTGCCACGGGCATCGTCCTTGCCATCGGCCGTGCCATCGGCGAGACCGCCGTGGTGCTCTACACCATGGGCCAGGCCATCAATCTACCTATCTCGCCGCTCGATTCCGGCCGCCCCATGACCGTTCACCTGTACCTGCTTGCCAACGACGGCATCAACATGAACGCAGCCTACGGCACCGCGCTCTTGCTGATGGTGATCATT
>CABUZD010000090.1 GCA_902495945.1 uncultured Collinsella sp. | reverse complement strand
TCAAGTTCATCTATGGCGTTCTGGAGAAGCAGTTCCACGGCTACTTCAACAAGGCCCGCAAGATGAACGGCGTCACCGGTGAGAACCTCATGATCATCCTTGAGTCTCGCCTCGACAACGTCGTCTTCCGTCTTGGCTTCGCCCGCACCCGCAAAGAGGCTCGTCAGTCCGTCCGTCACGGTCACTTCACCGTGAACGGCAAGCGCGTGGACATCCCGTCCTACCGCGTCAAGGCCGGCGACGTCGTCGCTGTCGGCGAGAAGTTCCGTGACCTCCTCCCCATCAAGGAGGCCCTGATTTCCTCCGAGCGCTTTGAGGTCCCTGGCTGGCTCGAGGTCGATATCGAGAAGCTGTCTGGTAACGTGCTCGCTCTGCCGACGCGTGAGCAGATCAGCGGTGATATCAACGAGCAGCTCATCGTCGAGCTCTACTCTAAGTAGTCCATCCGGGCTGCTGAGGCTGGAGGTAATACATGTCAGAATTCATTAGGCCTCAGGTTCAGGTCGAAGAGATCAACGAGACGTCTGCTCGTGTCTCCGTCGAGCCGCTCGAGCGTGGTTACGGCGATACGCTGGGTAACTCCCTTCGTCGCGTTCTTCTGTCCTCGCTCGAGGGTGCCGCCGTCGAGGCTATTCAGATCGATGGTGCACAGCACGAGTTCATGACCATCCCTAACATGGTCGAGGATGTCACCGACATCGTCCTGAATGTCAAGGGTCTTGTCTTCAGGGCTCTCGGCACGACCGACGAGGCGACCGCCACCATCTCGGTTGACGGCCCCTGCGAGGTCACCGGTGCGGACTTCTTTATTCCGTCCGAGTTTGAGCTGGTTAACCCCGAGCAGCACATTGCTACGCTCACCGAGGGTGGCCATCTCACCATGAGCATGCGCATCGGCTATGGCCGCGGCTATGTTTCTGGCGAGGCCAACAAGCGCGACAACGATCCCATCGGTGTGATCCACGTCGACTCGCTGTACTCGCCGGTTTCCCGTTGCGCCAAGCTCGTTGAGGCTTGCCGTGTCGGCCAGCACACCGACTACGACCGCCTTGTCCTCGAGATCGAGACCAACGGCTCCATCGCTCCGCGCGACGCCGTGGTCCAGGCTGCCAATATCATCAACCAGCATATGGCCGCCTTTATGAACCTTGCCGAGACCCCCGAGGTCGAGGAGGAGGCTTCGATCTTCGCTCCCGAGGTCACCAACGACAACGCCGAGCTGGACAAGCAGATCGAGGATCTGGACCTTTCCGTCCGTTCCTACAACTGCCTTAAGCGCGCCAGCATTCACTCGGTCCGTCAGCTCGTTGAGTTCTCGGAGAACGATCTGCTCAACATCCGTAACTTCGGTGTTAAGTCGATCGAGGAAGTGAAGGACAAGCTTGAGTCCATGGGCCTGAGCCTGAAGGCTTAATGCTTCGCATATTTGAGGAGAAACTAGACCATGCGTCACAACGTTAAGAAGGGCCTGAAGCTCGGCACCGATGCGAGCCACACCAAGGCCATGAAGAAGAGCCTTGCTAAGGCCCTCTTCGAGAACGACCGCATCAAGACCACCGAGACCCGCGCTAAGGCGCTGCGTTCGGTCGTCGATCCGATCATCACTTGGGCCAAGAAGGGCGACCTGCACTCTCGTCGTCTGGCTATCGCCAAGCTCGGCGATAAGCAGCTCGTTGCCGAGATCTTCGACAAGGCTGCTCAGGGTATGTGGCAGGACCGCAACGGCGGTTACACCCGCATCATGAAGCTCGGCAACCGCAAGGGTGATAACGCTCCCATCGTTATCATGGAGCTCGTCACCGAGCCTTGCACGCCTAAGGCCAAGAAGGCTGCTCCGGCCCCCAAGAAGGCCGCTGCTCCCAAGAAGGTCGAGGCTGTCGAGGAGGCTCCTGCTGAGGAGACCGCTGAGTAGACATTCCGTCTGCATAGGCTATATTCGAGGGGTACGTTCGCGTACCCCTCTTTTTTTGTCGCGATACCGTTACTTGTTTGTTGGGAGCGCCCATGACTGCGCCGTCTGATTTCAATTCGATTCCCGAGCTCGATGCCACCCTTGTATTTCGCGTGGCCTATGATGGCTCGCCGTATAGCGGATTTGCCGAGCAGCCGGGACAGACGACGGTTGCGGGTGAGCTACGTCGAGCCATCGAGACGCTGCTTCGTCGTCCGATCGATCTGACGTGCGCGGGTCGTACCGATGCCGGCGTGCATGCCGTGGCTCAGTACATCAGCGTGCCCGTAACGGACGCTGAACTCGCTTGTACGCGCCGTAGGTGGCTGCGTGCTATGGATGCCCTGCTGCCCAAAGATATCGCCATAAACGAGGTCTACAAGGCCCGTAAAGGCTTTTCTGCACGTTTTGACGCGCGTTCCCGTACGTATACGTACCGTATTGCCGATCGAGATGCGCGCCCCGTGCTGTCCCGCGGTGCCGTGTGGTGGCATCGCTATCCCTTGGATGTTGAGGCTATGTCTGCTGCCTGCCCCGCGCTGCTGGGCGAGCAGGACTTTAAAAGCTTTTGCAAGGTTGCCTCGGCCGTTGGCAAGCCCACGCATCGCTGCGTGATGCGTGCCGAGTTTGGCCATGAGGTTGCGTTTGGCGAGGACATCCTGACGTTTACCATCGAGGGCAATGCGTTTCTGCATTCGATGGTCCGCACGATCGTGGGCACGCTTGTCGAGATTGGCATGCATCGCCGTGAACCCGAGTGGATGCGCGAGGTCATCGATGCTTGCGATCGCACCGCTGCGGGTCCCACGGCTCCTGCCTGCGGCCTTACGTTTATGGGCGTGGATTACGATCCCGCCGAGCTTGTCGTGCTCGACTAGGGGAGGGCTCGACGCGCCGTTCGTCGGCACCTGTCATCTGTGGGCTGCACGTGTGCAACATCTGTTCTTGGCGTGCAATACAACCGGTGTCTCATTGCTTTTATTGCCGGGGTGTACCATGAACCACGATTTGATTCATTGCTGTCGAGAGGACGGATAACTTGGTTCGACGTGGCTCGCATCCGCGACTTTCGGTGATTCTTGTGGTAGAAGGTTCGCCCAGCTATGCGATGCGTGCGCTCGAGAGTATCCAGAACCAAGACCTCTACGATTTGCAGATTGTCGTTGTCTGCCGCGATGCTGCGCCCGGTGTGCGCCATTCGCTTCAAGTTGCTGCCGACAGGGACATCCATATTGATTTGATTGACGTCGAGGACGCGAAGCGCGGTGCTTGCCTTCGTGCCGGTTTTGCTGCCTCGCGTGGCTCTCAGATCATCGCTAAGAACGCCGATGAGTGGTTTGCTCCGCAGTCCCTTTCCAAGATGGTCGATATCGCGTGCGATACCGCCGCAGACATAGTGTTCCCCACGGTGTCGCTCGACCGCTATGATGCACATCGAGAGCGCCATTCGCGCGTCTTGGATGCTGCCTCTATTGCCATAGAAGACGAGTCTTCTATGGTGACTGGGCTGCCCCAGTTGATTTTGGGCGGCCTAGTCGCTCAGACCTCTGGCGTGATGTATAGCCGTCCGCTGTTTGAGGCATGCCTGTCGCGTGGCAAGGCGTACCGTACGGTTGAGTTTATGGCTTATGCGCTCTCGCAGGCACGATTCGTTTCCGGCTGCGGCGACGCTTGTTTCCACGCGGTGGCACCTAAGCTTACAGATGCCTTTGATCCCACCATGTATGCCAGGATATCCGATGACACTTGAGCGCTCGACGAGCTTGCGGACTCACTCTCGGAAGCAGATAGCGGTGGTCGGCTCAAGCTGGCAAGCCAAAAGTTCTACTTTGCTGGACTGGTCGCCTGCATCGAGAATTTGTGTCTGAGCCCGCATGGGGTGTCGTCAATCGAGCGTTCCGCCCGCATGCGTGATATGCTCGAGGCGCCTCGAACCCGTCAGATGGTCGCCGCGCTCAAGGATAACCATCGGGGACTTGGTCTGTTGTTTGGGCCGATCGCCAGCGCCAAGCCCGCGCGCTGCGTGATGTGTACGCATCTGGCAGCTTTTCTTAACCGGACGGGCGCAAAAACCGCCTAAACGGCTCATTTCGAAACAAACTTGCATAGAATTGTTTCGAAATGCGTTCTTATACACAAAAGCCTTCAAATAGCGTTAAACTATTCAATCACTGATTGATTGTCTCCGCCATCTTTTGGAGAGAGGGTTTGTATGGCTAAAAAACGCAATGGGCGCCAGGATGCCATTAGAGATATTGTGCGCAATAAGGACGTCCGTACGCAGCGCGTGCTGGTCGATGAGCTTCGTGCTATGGGCTTTGACTGCACGCAGGCGACTGTCTCTCGCGATATTGCCGACATGGGGCTGCGTAAGCTCCCTGAGGGCATCTATGTTCTGGCAGAGGACCTGCACCTACAGCGTATGGTTTCCGAGCTCGTAACGGGCGTTCTACGTACCGATAATCTGGTTATGATTAAGGCTCAGCCTGGCACGGCTTCCGGCATCGCTGCCGCCGTTGATGCGGCAGAGTTGCCCGATGTGCTTGGCTCGCTTGCCGGCAACGATACGATTTTGGTTATTGCCCAGACGGCCGAGGACGGCGAGCGTCTTGAGGCGCTGATCAATAAGCTGAGCAATTCTCGCAAGTAGGCGTGCGGGTCGTGCGCTCGGCACTGTGTGCGTGACATGGTGGCTTGTAAGGGGGTATCGACGTTGGTCGGTACCCCCTATATTGTTTGCCGGTATAAAGACCGTCCACCAGGTCGCTTTAAACTAAAAGGCCCCCGAGCAGTTTAATAAGCTGCTCGGGGGCCTTGTTGCTAATGGCCGGATGAATTTCTAGCCGACCGTATCGTCAGGCGTGGGCGAGGGGTCGGGAGTGGGCGTAGGCGTGGGCGTAGGCGTGCCGCCATCGCCGCCGGTCGAACCACCAGTGGAGCCGCCCGTCGAGCCACCGGTCGTTCCGGTGCCGCCGGTGGTGTCGCCGCCCGTGGTCTCGGTGGTCGTGGTCGTCGTGGTAGTCGTTGTGGTGGTTTCCTCTTCGTCCTCGTTCTCGTCCTTGTCGTCGTTCTCCGTCTTCTTGGTGTTGTTGGTGCCGTAGAACTTCCAGACGCTGTTGTTCTTGTAGGTGGGCGCCGTTCCGGTCGCAAACTCCTCGCGCTCGGTACCGGTCAGAACGGTGTTCATAAACCGCTTAAAGACAGGCAGGTTGGTGCTGTCGCCCAGCAGGTCTGTGCCGTATTTTTGGATGGGAATCTCGCCCGCGGAATAGCCGGTCCACAGGGCGCACGCCAGCTGCGGGGTATAGCCGCAGAACCACAGGTTGGTGGTGTTGTCGGTGGTGCCCGTCTTGCCGGCATAGGGCTGGTTGACGCTCAGGGCGCCGGCAGCACCCGTACCGCCGCCCTTCATGACGCCGGACAGAACATCGGTGACCGCGGCGGCCTCGCCCTCGGTAAGTACCTGTGAGGGATTGTCGGTGTGCTGGTACAGCACCGAACCGGTACGAGAGTCAATCTCAGTGATGGCGATCGGCTGGCGATAGTAGCCGCCGTTGGCAAACGTCGCGTAGGCGGCGGCCATCTCGAGCGGCGAGATCGAGCCGGTGCCGAGGGTCATGACGGGAACGTCCTCGATGTTGTCCTTGGCGGGATCGATGCCGAGCTTTTTGACGAGCGAGATGATCTTGCTGTTGCCGACGGCTTCCGCCACCTGGATGTAGCCGGTGTTGGAGGAGTATGCCGTCGCCTGCTTAAGCGTGATGTTGCCATAGCTATGGTTGGCGTAGTTTTGGACCTCGGTCGTGGTGCCCTTGGCCTTGAGCGGCGAGTTGCAGTTGAGGGTGACGTTGGGGTTCATGCCGTTTTGGATGGCAGTTGCCAGCGTAAAGGCCTTAAAGGTGGAGCCGACGGGACGCTTGGCCGTAGCATGGTTTACGTGGTTCTCGTCGGCGTTGTAGTCATAGCCGCCCACCATGCACTTGATGTAGCCGGTCTTGGGGTCGACGACGACCATGCCCATGTCCAGGCCGTCGAGTGAGAGCGTGTCGAGCTGCTCGCGGACGGCATTCTCTGCCACCTGCTGCATCGTGGGGTCGATGGTGGTCTTGACGGTCAGGCCGCCCTTAAAGAGCACGTCGGTCGAGAACTCCTGCTCCAGCAGCTGCTTAACATAGGCGACAAAGTAGGGCTGCGAGTATACGTCGACGCCGCTGCCCGAAATCTCGGTCACGTTGAGGGTGATGGGCTCGGCCTGTGCGGCATCGTGCTCCTCCTGGGTGATGTGGCCCAGGCGCAGCATGTTGTCGAGAACCTTGTTGCGGCGAGACAGTGCCAGGTCGGGGTTGACCGTGGGGTCGTACTGCGAAGGCGAGTTGGGAAGGCCGATGAGCAGCGCGGCCTCGCTCAGGGTGAGGTCGGCGGCGCTCTTGGACAGGTAGGTCTCGGCTGCGGCCTCGATGCCGTAGGCGCCGTGACCGTAATAGATGGTGTTGAGGTACATCATGAGGATCTCGTCTTTGGAGTACATGTCCTCCATCTTGATGGCGATGTAGGCCTCGCGCACCTTACGCTCGATGGTCGAGTCGAACTGCTCCTCCTGCAGAATGGTGTTGCGCACCAGCTGCTGGGTGATAGTCGAGGCGCCTTCGTGCCCGCCGCCGAGGGTTGCCACCGCAGCACGCGCGATACCCCACAGGTCGATACCGCCGTGCTCGTAGAAGCGCTCGTCCTCGACGTCAACGGTGCCCTGCAGCACGTAGGGGGAGACCTCGTCCTTGGTGATGGACTTGCGGTTTTGCGTGTAGAAGCTCGCGATCTTGTTGCCGTTGCAGTCGACGATCTCGGTGGGCTCGCTCACCAGATACGCGTTGGCGTCGGTGTAGTCGGGCAGATCGGACAGCCAGCGGTTAACGTTGCCGACCATGCCGATGCCAAATGCCACGCCCGCGATAAGCAAAAAGCCCAAAAACGAGAGCAGGATTATGGGCAGGGCATGCGTCTTTGAACGGCTGTGTCCCTGTCGTTGGCGAGGACCCATATATTGACCTCCAGGTATGTCGTGCCGGACGGCGGATGTGCCGTCGGGGCAGGATGGACATAAGTTATTACACGATAAACCAAACGGGGCGCGCGAGGCCTCGTGTATGCTGGAAGACGGC
>CABUZD010000089.1 GCA_902495945.1 uncultured Collinsella sp. | reverse complement strand
CCAAAGCGCACGCGCAGCAGGGCCGCGGGCTCAAGCGTCACGCCCTCGCGACCAAGGCTCGCCGTCAGCGTAGCCAGCGGTCCCTCTTCGTGCGAGAGCGGATAGCTGTCCAGATCGACATCGGCAAACAGCACGGCATCGTAACTGCCGGGGCGCAGAGCCGCCGCGTCGGCAAGCGAAGCAAAACGAACCTGAGCACGTGGCGCACGGTCAACCTCGTGGGCCTCGTAATCGTAGGCGGTGCTACGCTTGTCCACCCTGGTGCGAATGCCATCGAGCACGGGCACGGTCGCGGCCTGCGACACGTCGAGCGCGCGGGCGCCATTCATAAGGATGTCGATGGCGTGGCACAGCAGGGCCGCCTCCGCCTGGCGACGGGCTTGGCCATCCAAGCTGCCCAGCGAGCGATCGGGCAACGCCTCGGCAACGGCAAGCATGGCCTTGAGCGCCGTCACGGGCTTGTCACGCCACAACGCCTGGAACACGTCCGAGACCACGCACGGTACATTCTTAAACCAGTTATCGTCGCTCGCCGCCTTGCGCGCGCCCCTAACCTGGCCCTGAACGCTCTGCAGCAGGCTCTTAACGCCCGCGGTAGTCTTGCTGCGCGAAAGACGCATATTCTTATCGAAGGTACGGGCATTGACGGCATCAGCGCCCGAAAGCGGACTGTAGATCCAGTCGGTAAGCTCCGGCGCGGGCCACCACTCGGTCTTTGACGCCATGCCCTCATCGGCGGCCTTCATGCGCTCGATCAGGCCGGCAAGCGCCGCAAACTGCCTGCCCGCAATGGATTGGGAAAACGCCGTGAACTCAACCGTCTCGGCAGCGATATGACGAGCCGCCAGACGAGAGGCGAGCTCACCGAACAGCTGGGGTGCCCGGGCAGAAACAACGAGCACGCGCACGGGGTCGGCGGACGTTGCCGTAACTTTATCGGCCTTGGACTCCTTGTGCGATTTCACCAACTTATCGATGGCGTCCGCATAAGCATGGGCACGGGCATGGGGGCCAGCGACCTCAATAAAGGCAGGCTGAGCGGCGGTCCCGCAAGCGACATCAGACGCGACGGCATTCTCCCCCAGCGGTGCGGCCTCAAACAGCACACCGCGGGCATCAAATGCCGCGGCAAGCTCCTCGCGCATCGCCGCCTGCTCGCGGGCAAGCAGCACGACGACCTCTCCCCCATTGTTCGCCACGGCAGACAGCAGCTCGAGCAGGCCGTGCGTAAACGACGTGATACCGCGCACGCATACGGCGCGGGTGCACGCCGGCAGGTTATCGGCCAGGGCACCGACCATAATGTCAGCCGCCTCGCAGGGCTCGACCATATCTCGACGGTCCAAGCCGTCCGCGTAGGCACGCAAAAGCTCGAACACACGAGCCTCGGCATCGCTTTTTGGCTCAGGCTGGCAATTGTTGCCACCGCATCGCTCGGCCGTCGTCCCCGCCACACCCGGCAGCACATCGCGGGCCATGCGCGCAAGCATGCGCACCGTGCCCTGGCTGCGCGAAAGCGGCTGCAGGTCGGCATCGTCGAGACGCGTGACCATGTCCGAAAACAGCATCTGGCGCTGCAGGTTGTCGACGAAACCGCGCCCGTCGCCCAAAAGCTCCCAAAGCGAGCGAAGCCACGATGTAGGCGTCTTGTAGTCGATACCCAGCGAAACGCCGGCTTCCGCCGCATCATGACGGCACAGGTCGAGCTCGGCAAACGTTGGCGCCAGCAACACGGCACGCCCGTGGTGGGCAATAAGGTCGGCAAGCAGCGCCGACTCGGCATCGCTCAAATCCGTGCCGGCATTGGTGGTATAGATTCGAACAGACATGGTCCTCCGCTCAAACTGTTCGCAATAATCATTGCATCCATCCTACCCGCCCACGCGGACAGATTTGCCCCACGCCAACAGATTTGATCCCTTGGGGACGGAGGAAAACGGATCATCGAGGGGGTCAGTCTAACCCGGTGATCCGTTTTCCTCCGTCCCCAAGGGATCAAAAAACCGCCCCCGGAGGAGCGGTTTTGCACAATTCGTTTTTGGCGCGGCCTACTCGCCATCCTCCAGCTTAATGAGGATCTTGCGGTAGCCACCGTACTCGCCGTTGAGCGCCTTGGACACACGGCTCACCGTGGTGGACGAAGCGCCGGTGCGTGCCTGAACCTCGACATAGGGCTCGCCCTCGTCCAGGTAACGCGCGACCTGCAGACGCTGCGATAGATCGCAAATCTCACGCGGCGTGCAGATATCGGTCAAAAACGCTTGGATATCTTTCTCGTCGTCCAAAAGGCTAAATGCGTGGACCAGCTGCTTGACATCAGGCTTGTCAAACATGTTCTCGATATTCATCGATCACCGCCAAACCCGCCAAAAGGCATCGAAGTTGATACTGACATCGGGCATCGTTCGCCCGTTCTATGCAATAGGGCAACGCCTGTGGCTTTTGCCCGTAGCAGTTTAGCACACCACCAAACTAAAGCGACAAGACTCTCTGCCAGCGGCACATTTTCTAGGACGAACGCCGTTTTGAAACCGAATGCGCACGCAAGCTCCACGAATATCTGAGACAATGGGCGGCCGAACAGGGCCGAGCCCGCGCATCTATCCGAGTTGCAAAGGTATGTGCCCCTCACGCCCCCTCACCACGCCATGCGCAAGAAAGGATTCCCACCATGCGCTTTTTGCTCAACTGGCTTTTGACCTCAATCGCCATCGCGATCGCAACGTTTCTCGTCCCCGGCATTCAGCCCTTCGGCATGGCCGACGCCTGGGTCTGCTTTGCCTTCGTGGGACTGTTCCTCAACATCGTCGACTCGCTCGTCAAGCCGTTCCTGACGGTCATCTCGCTGCCGCTCACTATTATCACGCTTGGTATTTTTCAGCTCGTAGTCAACAGCTTTATGCTCGAGCTGGCCAGCTACCTGTCGGTCAATCTGCTGGGCGCGGGTATCTCCATTGCCGGCTTTGGATCAGCCTTTATGGGCAGCATCCTGGTATCCATCATGCGCAGCATTCTCGACAGCATCGCTAGGAACTAAAGCGACCGGATACGGACCGCCACAACATGCCAAAACGAAGGCCGTCCATCGCAACGATGGGCGGCCTTGTCATTTGCCAAGCCTCAGAGGGCAAGAAAATCGACCATTTCTACCCCGTCCCCAAATGGCAGGTGGGACTAGATGACGTAGTCGTAGCCCTCGTTGGGGGCGACGAGCGCATCGAGCGTCACGCCATCGAGGTAGTCGTTGATGAGCTTGTCCAGGTTCTTCCACACGTCGAGCGTTGGGCACTCATCCGAACGCGAACAGCCCTTGCAGTCGCCGTCCAGGCATGCGACCGGCGCCAGGCTGCCCTCGGTCAGGCGCAAGATCTCGCCCACCGTATACTGCTCGGGCGGACGCGTGAGCACATAGCCGCCGCCCTTGCCGCGCATGCCCGAGAGCATATTGGCGCGCACGAGCGTAGCCAAAATGTTCTCCAGATATTTCTCCGAAATCCCCTGACGCGCGGCGATCTCTTTGAGGGGAATGCGGCCCGCCGCCTGGTGCTCGGCCAGGTCGACCATAACGCGCAGGGCATATCTGCCCTTTGTGGAAACCAACATATATATTGCTGCCTTTCGGTCTTTTAATCCGTAGCAATTCTAGCCGAAAAATTGGCTTTGAAAATACCTATTCCCGTCAAGCTGGTTAATCGCCTCGTAATAATCTTCTATTTCCTATTGCGTTACTAGGCTTTACTGTCTACTATGCTTGCCAACAGCAAAAAGAACAACCCATAAGGTTTATGGGTTTGGCTGTTACACACACCGTGAAAACACACGGTATCCAGTCATTTGAACACTTTGGAGGTTCACCATGAGCAATGTTTATACGTCCATCGATCAGCTTATCGGCCACACCCCGCTTCTGGAGCTCACTCACTTTGAGGCCGATGAGGACCTCAAGGCCCGCGTGCTCGTCAAGCTGGAATACTTCAACCCCGCCGGGTCCGTTAAAGACCGCGTCGCCAAGAACATGATTGACGAGGCCGAGAAGGCCGGCAAGCTCGTGCGCGGCGGCGACTACACCATCATCGAGCCCACGAGCGGCAACACCGGCGTCGGCATCGCCTCGGTGGCGGCGGCTCGCGGCTACAAGGTGATCATCACCATGCCCGAGACCATGTCCGTCGAGCGCCGCAAACTTATGCAGGCATACGGCGCACAGCTCGTGCTCACCGACGGCTCCAAGGGCATGAAGGGCGCCATCGCCAAGGCCGAGGAGCTGCAGAAGGAGACGCCCAACAGCATTATCGCCGGCCAGTTTGTGAACCCCGCCAACCCCGCCATCCACAAGGCCACGACCG
The DNA here is from genome assembly GCA_902495945.1 of uncultured Collinsella sp. Classification (GTDB taxonomy): domain Bacteria; phylum Actinomycetota; class Coriobacteriia; order Coriobacteriales; family Coriobacteriaceae; genus Collinsella. The sequence goes on along the minus strand of CABUZD010000089.1, from coordinate 2,806 downwards.
GCCCCGAGATCTGGGATGACACCGACGGCAAGGTCGACATCTTCGTCGCCGGCGTCGGCACCGGCGGTACCGTGACCGGCGTGGGTGAGTTCCTCAAGGAGCAGAACCCCAAGATTCAGGTCGTCGCCGTCGAGCCCGCCACCTCCCCGGTGCTTTCTAAGGGCCAGGCCGGCCCGCACAAGATTCAGGGTATCGGTGCCGGCTTTGTGCCCGACGTCCTCGACACCCAGATCTACGACGAGATCATCCCCGTCGAGAACGACGACGCCTTTGCCACCGGCCGCGCCGTGGGCCACAAGGAGGGCGTGCTCGTGGGCATTTCGTCCGGCGCCGCCGTGTGGGCCGCGCTACAGCTGGCCAAGCGCCCCGAGAACGAGGGCAAGACCATCGTGGCGCTTCTCGCCGATACCGGTGAGCGCTACCTGTCCACGGCACTCTTCCAGGACTAGGGCCCATCGCCCATAGGTTGAGCCCAGAACGAACCGGTCTCCTCTCTCCCGGCAGCCTGAGCCCATCCCATCAGGGTGTCCCACGAGTCGTCCGAACTTGCTACAATGTCTGCGGCGCGGAACCAGCCTCCCGCGCCGCTTTTCTTTTTTGGCCACATGCCACCAAGGAGAACCTCCCCATGCACAACAAGCGCGTGCTCGTCGCCATGAGTGGCGGCGTCGATTCCAGCGTGACTGCCTACCTGCTCAAGCGCCAGGGCTACGAATGCGTCGGTGCCACCATGCGCCTCACCTGTCCCGCGCCCGATCCCGTCACGGGCATGAGCAAAGTCGACCGCGACATCGCCGATGCAAAGGCCGTCGCCGAGCGCCTGGGGATACCCCACCATGTGCTCGACCTGCAGCAGACCTTCGACCGCAATGTTATCGAGCGCTTCGTGACCGCCTACCAGGAGGGGCTGACGCCCAACCCGTGCATCATCTGCAACCGCCATATTAAGTTTGGCGCGCTGCTCGATGCGGCACTCGATATGGGCTGCGACTACATCGCCACAGGCCACTACGCCAAAACGAGTCAGGCGCCCGACGGCACCTGGCAGCTGCACCGCGGCGAGGACTCCAAAAAGGACCAGAGCTACTTTTTGTATTCGCTCACGCAGGAGCGTCTGGCGCACACGATTTTTCCGCTGGCAGGCTTGAACAAAGAGCGCGACGTGCGCCGCATTGCCGCCGAGCAGGGCTTCATAAACGCCAAGAAAGCCGAGAGCGAGGATATCTGCTTTATCGCGGACGGCGACTATGCGGGCTATATCGAGCGCCGCTGCGGACATGCCGCCGAGCCGGGCGATATTGTATGGCGCGACGGCAGCGTGGTCGGACGCCATAACGGCGCGCTGCGCTATACCATCGGCCAGCGCAAGGGCCTGGGCGTCGCGATGGCGCATCCCGTGTACGTAACGGGCGTCGATGCCGCCAGCAACATTGTGCATCTGGGCGAGGTCGAGGACCTGACGGCCACAGCGCTCACGGCCAACGACTGGATTTGGAGCGCCCCTGCCGACCGCATGGAGGCAGAACTCGATGCCGGCGGCATTCGTGTAGGTGCCAAGTACCGCTACCGTCAGAAAGACCAGGCAGCGACCCTTACACGTGGCGAAGACGGACAAATACTGCTGACCTTTGACGAGCCGCAGCGAGCCATCGCCCCCGGCCAGGCCGTTGTAGTCTATCGCGGCGACATCGTCTTGGGCGGCGGCACCGTTACGACAGCCATCAAGTAGCCCCATCTCCTTCTTCATAAGTTGCGGTGTAAAAAGGGCTGTTTAAGCGTTTAAAACCACCAAACAGTCCCTATTTCACCGCAACTTTGTTAAGTATTATGATGTTTGTGCTTGCTATATTTAACGATTAGAATACTTAACGAGGTGATGCAGCAGATGAGTACTTCCAACTATATAACCATGGGTGACGCCGCGCGCCTGCTGGGCGTTACGAAGGCCCGTATATCGCAACTGGCTGCATCGGGAACGCTCGCGTGCGATATCGTCGGTGGGCGGAAAATGGTTCAGTACGATTCCGCGATTGGTTATCAAAAGGTCCGTAAGCGCGGGCGCCGTCCCGCAGCTGACGTAGGGCGCAAGTTCACGTTGATGTCAGCCGACCACGAGGTCGCGCATGTCTCGTTTGATCCAACGCGCGAGTTTTCCTTTGAAATTGCCGACATACTCGATGCACGAAGGATGCCGTTTGGCACGTGCTCGAGTTCTTCTCCAACGGTGAATAAACGAGCGCTCAACACGTGGTGGAGCCACCGGTCGGTGCCCGACGTCCGCCCCGGACTCATCTCGCGCTATCGCGAGCTGGGAATTGACAGCGGTATTGAAGTGCCCGTTCGTTGCCTGGGTTTTTCGCTTTCGGATTGCTATTGGCTAAGACCGGTCGACTGCGATGGACTCGATTGGCAGCGCCTCAATTACTTCGAAAACGATTTTGAACGGTCGGCACCCGAGCATCGTTCAGGCTGGCTTGAGGGCATCGGACTCAAAAATCCTGACAATACGTCCGAGGGTGAGCTCCCCAAATCTTGGATGATCCGCAATGGTGTTCGCATCCTGGTCAAAGGATGCGGAATGGACGATCAGCGACCGTTTAACGAGGCGGTTGCAACAGCTCTACATCGGCGTCTGCTATCCAAAGGTGAGTTTGTTCCCTATACGGTCGAGCGCATGTTCGACGGGCCCGTATGCCTATGCGATGACTTTCTTAATGGCCGTGAGGAATACGTGCCGGCCGCTTATATCAGGGACGCACTCGGTGGCCAGCGAGGAAACTCAACATACGATCGATACTGTCGCTAT
>CABUZD010000088.1 GCA_902495945.1 uncultured Collinsella sp. | reverse complement strand
GGCGCCGGCCCTCACGGGATTCGGGCCGCACTGCAGATTGACCCGTGACGGGCCGGTCAAACCGGCGCTATTTACGCCCCGGCCCCCTATCGAAGGGGTCCTCGTACTCCTTGACGCTCAGCCGGTCGATCGCGATGTCGGCCTTCTCCTGCTCCCGGATGTACTTCGCGATGGTGGCCTCGTTCAGGCCGACGGTGGACACGTAGTAGCCCTCGGCCCAGAACTTCCTGTTGCCGAACTTGTACTTCATGTTCGCGTGCTTGTCGAATATCATCAGCGAGCTCTTCCCCTTCAGGTAGCCCATCACGCTCGATACGCTGTACTTCGGCGGTATCGCCAGCAGCATGTGGACGTGGTCGGGCATCAGGTGCCCCTCGATGATCTCTATCCCCTTGTACTGGCATAGCTTCCTGAAGATCTCCCCAAGGTCGGACCTTATTTGGTTGTAGATGACTTTGCGCCTATACTTCGGCGTGAACACGACGTGGTACTTGCACATCCACTTCGTGTGCGACAGGCTGTAGGCCTTCTGGGCCATACGCCACCACCGCCCTCTCGACTCGGATTCCTCGCGGCCTGAACAATCGCAAGTGTCCGGCGAGGGGGCGGCTTTGTAAAGCCGTTTGGCCCCACCCGCATAGCGGGTGGTTTCTGATGCGGCGCGCTGCGCGCCCCGCACAGGCTAAAGCCGTAAATGAAAAAGGCGAGGCATTGACCTTCTGGTCATGCCTCGCCTTTTGAATGACAAATTGTCGCCCTGGGCGGCGCGCAGCGTCGGCCGGTTACGGCGTTTGGTAAAACGCCGTAACCTAGAGATCCCCGCCTGCGCCCAAAAGCTTGCGCATGACTTGCTCGGGGTTGACTGAGCCGTCGCGCGGGGCCAGGGCGGTAATCTTCTTCTGCATCTTGTACTCGTGCAGCTCGTCCTCGAGCTGGCGCACGCGGGCACGGAGCTTTTCGTTCTCGCGCTCGCGCTCCTCGGCACGCTCCTTCATATCGAGGATGCGCACCACGCCGGCAAGGTTGATGCCCTCGTCGGTCAGCTGGTTGATGAGCTCCAGGCGCTCGATATCGGCACGCGAATACAGACGCGTGTTGCCGCCCGAGCGCTGGGGGTTCACCAGGCCCTTGGACTCGTAGACGCGCAGAGTCTGCGGATGCATGCCGGTCAGCTCGGCCGCCACGCTGATCATGTACAGCGGTTTGTTCCTATTGTCCTCGGCCATGCTACCTGACCCCTTTCCGTCTCGTTATCGTCCATCATAAGCCCGCGGGCGTGGGCGTGCGCCGCGACCGCCCTAGTACGTCGCCTTGTAACGGTTGACCTTCTCGCGATAGTCGCGCGTGTCGGCCTCGCGCAGCTTGGTCATGGCATCGCGCTCGTCATCGGACAGGTTCGTGGGAACCTGCACCTTGATCTCGACGAGCAGCGCACCGGTGCGGCCACGGTGCTTGACGTCGGGCGCGCCCATCTCCTTAAAGCGGAACTTCTTGCCCGTCTGGGTACCCGCGGGCACCTTCAGACGAACCGTCGCACCGCCGGGCGTGGGCACGTCCACCGTGCAGCCGAGCGCCGCCTCGTAGACCGAGACCGGTACCTCCATGGTCACGTCGGCACCTTTACGCTTAAACAGCGGATGCTCCTCCACGTGCGTGGTCACGACCAGGTCGCCGCGCTCGCCGCCGGCAACGCCATACTCGCCGCGACGCTTGTAGCGTAGCTTGCCGCCGTCGACCGCGCCCGCGGGCACCGAGACCGTAATGGTCTGCTGCTCGCCTGTCGAGGGAATGCGATAGGTGACCTTGTGCGTCACGCCACGGAACGCATCCTCGGCCGTCACGTCGACGGTCAGCGACAGGTCGCCACCCTTGCGAGCGCGGCTGCGACCCGCACCGGCGCCGGCAGCGCCCGCAGCCCCGGCAAAGCCCGAGCCCCAATCGCTGCCCCAGGCGCCGTTGCCACTAAAGATGCTGTCGAAGATGTCGCCCCAGCCGCTGGCACCCGCGCCGGCACCGTAGCCGCCGCCATACGCGCCGCCTGCGCCCGGCATGCCGCCAAACATGAGCATCTGGTCGTACTCTTTGCGCTTCTTCTCGTCCGAAAGCGTCTCGTAGGCCTCGCTGATCTCCTTGAACTTGGCCTCGTCGCCGCCGGCATCGGGGTGATATTTTTGCGCGAGCTTGCGAAACGCGCTCTTGATCTCTTTGTCGGAGGCGCTCTTGGATACGCCCAGGATGTCATAGAAGGTTTTGCCTGCAGCCATCGTAGCTCCTCTCCTGTTTCATCCGCCGCCCAGCGGGCGGCGGCTCATGCTTTCATATGGCACTAGGCCAGAAAGGGCCCCGGGTGTTGCCCCGGGGCCCTTCTCAATTACTCCTCGGTGCTCTCGGCCGTATCGGCCGCAGCATCCTCGGGCGCCGCTTCGGGCTCCGGTGCGGGGCGCTTCTCGCCACCGTAGGTCACCGTCACCATCGCGGAACGCAGGATGCGGTCCGCCATGCGGTAGCCCTTCTGGTACACGTCGTTGACGGTCTCGTCGTACTGCGACGCGTCGTCGACGCGACCCACGGCCTGGTGCTCGAGCGGATCGAACGCCTCGCCCTTGGGGTCGATGGGCTCAACGCCCTCGTGCGCAAACACATCGAGCAGCTTGGCATGCACCGCGTCGACGCCGTCGACGAACTGCTTAAAGTCGTCGGCAAGCTCCTGGCTGCGGGCATGGTCGATCGCACGCTCGATATCGTCGACCACCGGCAGCAGCGCGGTGACAAGCTTCTCGGTCGCGCGCTCGCGCTCGGCGATACGCTCATTGGCGGTGCGGCGACGGAAGTTCTCCCAGTCGGCCTGAAGACGGGCGGTACGCTCGGTGGCGTCCTTTGCCTTGTCCTCGGCGGCCTTCTGGGCCTCTGCCGCAGCATCGAGCTCGCTGCGCACGTCGGCGAGCTCCTTTTGGGCCTGCTCGAACTTGAGCTTAAAGTCGTTGTCGGCGGCTTCCTCACCGGCGCGGATAGCGGCTTCCACCATCTCGTCCTCGGTCATCGTCGCCTCCTTGTTGGAATCCTCTACCTGGTTCTCGGCAGCCTCGGCGGCCGCGGCCTCGTTGGCCTCGGTATCGTCGACGGCCTCTACGGGAATCTTCACGTCCTTCTCCTCAGAGTCAACGGGGGCGGCGCCAGTGGCAGCCGCCTCCGTGCGAGCTTTACGGGCGGACATGATTACTTGTCCTCGTCGTCCACAACCTCGTAGTCGGCATCGACGACGTCATCGTCGGCAGGCTGGGCGCCGGCGGCACCGTCGGTCTGCTGCTGAGCGTCGGCGTAGACAACCTGAGCCAGCTCGTAGGCCACGGACTGCAGGGACTCGCCGGCGGCCTTGATGGCCTCGACGTCAGAGCCCTCGAGCGCCTTCTTGGCGTCGGCGATAGCGGCCTCTGCCTTGGACTTCACGTCGGCGGAAACCTTGTCACCGAGCTCGTTGAGGGTCTGCTCGGTGGAGTAGCACAGGCTGTCGGTCTGGTTGCGGACCTCGACCTCTTCCTTCTGCTTCTTGTCCTCCTCGGCATGAGCCTCGGCGTCCTTGACCATACGATCGACTTCGTCGTCGGAAAGCGCGGTGGAGCCGGAGATGGTGATCTGCTGCTCCTTGCCGGTGCCCTTGTCCTTAGCGGAGACCTTGACGATGCCGTTGGCGTCGATGTCGAAGGTAACCTCGATCTGCGGCACGCCGCGGCGGGCAGCCGGGATGCCGGTCAGCTGGAACTTACCGAGCGACTTGTTGTCGCGGGCAAGCTCGCGCTCGCCCTGGAGCACGTTGATCTCGACGCTGGTCTGGTTGTCGGCAGCGGTGGAGTAGACCTCGGTCTTGGAGGTCGGGATCGTGGTGTTGCGGTCGATCATCTTGGTCATGATGCCGCCCATGGTCTCGACGCCCAGCGACAGCGGGGTAACGTCGAGCAGCAGGATGCCCTCGACGTCGCCGGTGAGCACGCCGCCCTGGACGGCAGCACCGTCGGCAACGACCTCGTCGGGGTTCACGGACATGTTGGGCTGCTTGCCGGTCATGGTCTTGACGAGCTCCTGGACGGCGGGCATACGGGTGGAGCCGCCGACGAGGATGACCTCGGTCAGATCGGAGAGCTTAAGCTTGGCGTCGCGCAGGGCGTTGGTGACAGGCTGCTTGCAGCGCTCGAGCAGGTCGCGGGTGATCTTCTCGAACTCAGCGCGGGTCAGCGTGTAGTTGAGGTGCAGCGGGCCGGACTGGTTCATGGTAATGAACGGCAGGTTGATGGTGGTCTGCTGGGCTGCGGAGAGCTCCTTCTTGGCGTTCTCGGCGGCCTCCTTTAGACGCTGCAGGGCCATGGGGTCCTGACGCAGGTCGACACCGTTCTCCTGCTGGAACTTATCGGCCATCCAGTCGATGACGCGCTGATCCCAGTCGTCGCCGCCCAGGTGGTTGTCGCCCGAGGTGGACAGAACCTCAAACACGCCGTCGGCGAGGTCGAGGATGGAGACGTCGAAGGTGCCGCCGCCCAGGTCGAAGACCAGGATGCGCTGGTCGGTGCCCTGCTTGTCCAGGCCATAGGCAAGAGCAGCAGCGGTCGGCTCGTTGACGATACGCTTGACGTTGAGGCCGGCGATCTTACCGGCGTCCTTGGTGGCCTGACGCTGGGCGTCGTTGAAGTAGGCCGGGACGGTGATGACGGCGTCGGTGACGGTCTCGCCCAGATACTTCTCGGCGTCGGCCTTCATCTTTGCGAGCGTCATGGCGCTCACCTGCTCGGCGGTGTAATCCTTGCCCTCGATATCGACGACGGCACGGCCACCCTGGCCCTCCTTGACCTCATACGGCACGGTCTTGATCTCGGAGGTGCACTCGGAGTACTTGCGGCCCATGAAGCGCTTGATGGAGAACACAGTGTTCTTGGGGTTGGTGACAGCCTGGTTCTTAGCGGCCTTACCCACGACGCGGTCGCCGTCGGCACGGAAGCCAACAACGGACGGGGTGGTGCGGTCGCCCTCAGCGTTCACGATAATGGTCGGAGAACCGCCCTCGAGAACGGCCATAGCGGAGTTAGTAGTACCAAGGTCGATACCAAGAATCTTGCCCATTAGAAATTCCCTCTCTCTTGTGCGTTTGCACCGACTCGGCGGTCTGCCGAGCGGTGTTTCGGCTTGTCTTTCAGGATGTAGTGTATCCCCTTAGGGCCGGAATATACAAAATCTAAGTCAATTCATATAAGATTTCTTATTGCTGAGAGTTTAGGTTCGCAAATACGCAGGTAGACGCACTGTTTGAGTTCTCGGCAAATCTATCGAGATCTATGTAGAGATGGCTGAGGCTTGGGTCCGAGGGTGCCTGGGGCCGCCTTGCGGAAAGCTTGTCCCGGTTTGAGCGTGGATTCCGGGTCGCAGTTTCCGCTAGCGGGTCCAACCGGAAACTGCGGCCCGTTTTTCGGCCAAATAACGGGATGCCCTTTCCGCAGGCGCGCTCAATAGCTCAGTATTTCAAGTCACCTTTAGCTAACATTTGCGCAGCTCAACGGCCCCACCTGCGCGTTTTTTAGTAAACCTTGGCATACTCGGCGAACGGTATGAAGATGCCGGTCAGAGGGTATTGCAAACGGTCGCTCCCGTGGTATGTTTTTGCCCGAATCAAACCGGCGCGCATCGCCTGTAGCGTCGGTCAACAGAGAGGAAACTACCATGGCTCATCCCGTAATTGATGCCGACGAGTGCATCGCTTGTGGCGTTTGCGTCGACTCCTGCCCCGCTGGCGTTCTGGAGCTCCAGGACGTCGCTACCGTCGCTGACGAGGATTCCTGCGTCGCCTGTGGCGCTTGCCAGGACGCTTGCCCCGCCGGCGCGATCACCGAGATCGTCGAGGAGTAACAACTCCCCACTTGCACACTCAAAAGTACACCGTGCACAAAAAAGGAGGCCTCCGCATCGCCGCGGAGGCCTCCTTTTGCATTCGTTACTAGGACCACCAATTTGGGGACAGGTTTCAAATTGGTGGTTTTGTCCCGCCACGAGTTCGCCCAAAATGGGAATGTGGACAAAATCACCCGTATTAACAACTAAATCTGCAGCAGCCGAGACAAACCAACGACAGCCGAAGAAGTCAGACAGAACAGACGCTGGCAAAAATGTTCTGCATCTTTTTACTCTAATAGAAAGCAACTATTTAAAGCTAGACGTAGCGATAGAAAAGCATTTCGCTTACAGCACCGAGCGCCTTATTCAAAATCAAACAGCTTTGCAACGGGAACTCTGTAGAGAAGTGCCAACGCGTAGAGGGTCTGAAGCCGAGGAGCTCGCTTTCCTTGCTCGATATATCCAATCGAAACCCGGTCCATGCCGAGTGCTTCTCCGACAGCCTCTTGGGACAACCCTTGGCTCTTTCGAAGAAGTTGCAGATGGTGGCCCAGCTGCTTGTTGAAGTTTTGAAAACCCTCTGTTTGCATAAATCAACGCTATGACATACGAATTTGTTGAACAACAAACAGAGAGTTTGCAAACAGACTTTTCCCAGCTTAATATGCAAACAAGGCGTTAGCAAAGGAGTGGTTCTATGGATAAGCAAAACCATCGATTTGCCGAAACTAAGATCCAAAAGGCCGCCATGGTGATATGGCAAGCGTCTCATGAAGGACAAACCTCGATTAGCTATTCAGAGTTCGCTCGGAGGATGGAAATGGGAAATCCTCACAACAGAGAGGTCGCCTTTCTTTTAGACGCCATCCAGGAATGGTGCGTGAGTTTGGGTCTGCCAAGCTTGCCCGCTCTGGTGGGAAGAAAGAATGATTCGAACCATATCCCCGGAGAAGGATTCTTCGAATCATACGCAAACCATTATTTCGAAAACGAAGACTGGCGGCATGACGTAGTCGAGTTCGAAAGAACCAGGGTCTCAAAGGCTTCCGCGAAGTATCGAGAAGCGTTTTCCAATGACAAAAAGAACCCTGCAGTATGCAGGAGCTCTAGCTTTAGATAGGAAATGGGGACAAAAATGTACTGCTGGAAATGTGGCCACAAGAATTCTGAAATAGCAGTGTATTGCGAGAAATGCGGAGCGTCTCTTTGTGAGCCTGAAGGTTCATATAAAGAAACAGAAGCGGATGTACAGGCCAACGAAAGCAAAAGGGCAGCCATAAATCGAACAAAACCGAGTGAAGACAGCG
>CABUZD010000087.1 GCA_902495945.1 uncultured Collinsella sp. | reverse complement strand
GGCGCTCGACATGGTCGACCGCTATGGCGATGAGTTGTCGCTCGTGCTGCTGGATATTGTCATGCCGGGCATAAGCGGCTTTGAGGTGCTGGCCGATCTGTCGCGCCGATCGGGTATCGACAATCTGCCTTTCATCATGATTTCGAGCGAAGATTCCGATGATATGGTTCTGCGCGCGTACGAGCTGGGCGCCTCGGACTATATCAACCGCCCGTTTGACTCCCGTGTCGTGCGCCGCCGTGTAAGCAACACCATCCGCCTATACGCCAAACAGCGCCGCCTGACGAGCCTGCTGTCCCAGCAGTACAACGAGCGCGTCAAGAACAGTCGCATGCTCATTGACATCATGGCCGGCGTCATGGAGCTTCGCAACGGCGAGAGCGGCAGGCACGTTACGAATATCGAAAAGCTGACCGAGCTGCTGCTTGACTGTCTGGTCCAGCGTAGCGACACCATCTCCCTCGACAACGAGGAACGCTCCACGATTGCCCTGGCTTCGGCGCTGCACGATATTGGCAAGATGGCGATTGACGATGCGATCCTCAACAAACCCGGATGCCTTACGTCCGAGGAGTTCGAGATTATGAAGACGCATACCACGATCGGCGCCGACATGTTGCTTGAGCTGGGTCGCCATCACGTCGGCAATGCGCTTATGGAATATGCGTACCAGATTGCGCGTTGGCATCACGAGCGCTGGGACGGCAAGGGTTATCCCGATGGCCTTAAGGGCAACCAGATTCCCATTGCCGCGCAGGTGGTCTCGGTGGCCGACGTGTATGATGCGCTGACGAGCGTGCGCGTGTACAAGGACGCTATCCCGCACAAGGAGGCGATCCAGATGATCCTGGACGGTAAGTGCGGCACCTTTAACCCGCTGTTGCTCGACTGCCTGCTCGAGGTGCAAGACCGTATTGCCGAGACGTTGGCACGCCCCGCCGATGTCGTCGCGTTTCCTACGATTTAGTTTGACCAAAGGAGTTTTTAATCCATGATTTCCATGCGTGAGGCGTATGAGAAGATCGGCGCTAATTATGATGACGCGTGCGCTCGGCTGATGGGCGGGGAAATGCTTGCCCGCTTTGCCCTCAAGTTTTTGGATGACGAGAGCATGGACAAGCTGGAGGCCGCTATGGCGGCGGGAGACGCCGAAGGTGCGTTTATGGCAGCGCACACGCTCAAGGGCGTGAGCCAGAACCTGGGATTCGATAATCTGTACGGGCCGGCGGTCGTGGTAACCGAAGCGCTGCGCGGCGCCGATGCCGTTGACGGCGCTCGCGAGGGAATGCATGCGTTGCAGCAGCAATATGCGGCTACGATGTCGGCCCTGCGCGAGGCGGCCGAATAAGAGCTTGCGAGCCTTGATGACTATGAGAGTGGATAATCTCCCGTTTTAGGCCCGGTGGTGGCCTCGAAGTGGGAGATTATCCACTCTCGTTCGATACGTGTCCAAAAATCCACTCTCACCCCTTCTGATTAGTGAATGGGCTATGCGCACTGGCGGGGCTTTCCGCATGCAATCAATATCGTTGTTCGATAAACTGTTCGAATAACGATAGAGTTGATGAGGGTGAGTGTATGTCTAACAGCGTTCAGCGTATGGCCAAAGCGGGCGAAAATATCAGGAAGCTTGGCTTTTGCATGGCAGTCGTTTTTGCAGGGATGCTCGTCGCTTTTGCCGCGTTGGTTGTTTACGTGATCTGGTATGCGGTTGCAAACGTTGCTTCTGTCGATTCTTTCGGCGTCGTGACGCTTCTCGATGGCGGGTGCATCGTTATCCCAAGCGGACTGTGCCTGGCACTCGTCGTGGGTATTTCGCTTGTCGTTCTGTGTGGGATCAGCCGTAACATCTCGCGAGGCGTCTCGCCCTTTACCAAGACGCATGTGCGGCTTATCCGTGTTCTTGCGCTTGCCTTTGCTGTTAACGCCGCGGTTTCGCTTATTGGTGCCTACGGATCGGTCAATCTTACCATTGGTGGGCTGGAGCTTTACGTTGTGCCTCATTCCTTCGTTATTGAGATTTGCCAAGGCGTTGCCTTTGATGCGGGGTCGCTTATCGGCGCGGCTGTCTGTCTGTGTATCTCGGTGATCTGGAGTTATGCCTCGCTGCTCCAAGAGCAGTCTGACGAGCTTGTGTAGGAGGAAGCATGAGCTATCTCATCATCGAGCTTGAGACGCAGCTGCTTAAGACCGGAAAGACTAGCGCTGATCTGATTCGGGCGACGGGGCATACTCCGGCTAATATTTCAAAGCTTAGAAACGGAAAAATAAAAGCTATTCGCCTTAAGACGCTGCTCGATATCTGTGATGAACTTGATTGTCAACCGGGAGATATTATTCAGCGCGTGAGCGAGAAAGAGCTTGAGGAGCTTATTGTCGAGCGCGCAAAAAATGTCGTGAGACAGATGCGGGACGGCGGAGGCAATGAGGCGTCGCTTCCGACATCAGTCTTTGCTGTCGATTTGAGTGACGAGTAGCTTAAGGCGAACAACTAAAACGAAGTATCAGCGTGAAGGGACCCGTGTCTAACACGGGTCCCTTCTTTTAGATTATCTTGACAAATATTAGTTATCGAAAAACAATAACAGCAATGGAAAACAATAAAGGAAAGAAGGAACGATATGAGCGATTTTTCTATCAAGCAGAACGGGGGTCCAATGAACGCATCAGCGATAAAGCTATCAAAAGTTTCAAAACGCTACGGGAAACGGCACGTTTTGCATGACGTTTCCTTCGAGGTGCATCAGTCTGAGCTCTGTGCCCTTGTTGGTGCAAACGGGGCGGGTAAAAGCACGCTTATTAAAATAGTGCTGGGCCTCTGTGAGCCATCGTCGGGGAGCGTGGAGCTCTTTGGAGGCAAATCAAAAAGAGAGCTTGGCTTGATGCGGACGCGTGTCGGCTATGTGCCAGATTCCAGCGGAGCATACCAATCCCTCAGTGCGGTTGAGAATCTCCAAATCCGATGTTTGGAATGGGGGCTTGATGCGAATCGTGAGATTCCTCGCGTTTTGAGCCTAGTCGGGCTGGACGTCGAAGAGAAAAAGAGCGTGAGCAGTTTTTCTCTGGGAATGAAACGGCGGCTGGATATAGCTACGGCTTTGTTGGGTGACACTGATCTGCTTATTTTTGATGAGCCAGCAAACGGGTTGGACCCGCTGGGCATCGAGAGTATATGGGCCCTTATCGGTCGATTGAATCGAGAACAGGGTAAGACCATGCTCATCTCTAGCCATGATTTGGATGAGTTGGCATCAGTTGCAACAAGTTGCGTGTTTATTCATGACGGCGAACTGCTGAAAAAGGAACCGATGGACGTCATAAGGGATGAGGCGTCGTCCCTAAAAGAGTATTACAGGCGCTTGATGAAGGCGGTCTCGCTATGAAGCGGGCGATTCATCCCATAAAGGCAGATATGATGCGTTTGCACAGGATGTTTCCGGCGAAGTTTGGTCTTGCGCTTATGCTGGCGTTCGGCCTTCTCTTCGGCATCTTTCTAAAAAACGGAACAACGTTGCTCGCCTTTGGCAATAGCGTTTTTGGGGAGGATATTGGCTTCTGCTGGAATGTAATCGATCCTTCTGCACCCGATGAGTCCCTTGTGCGCAGTGCTTTTGCCGGCACCTCTCTGTTCGTTCCGCTCATCGTTTGCCTGGCGATTTTACAGGAGCGCGGCTATGAAGAGGGATACCGAATTTCTTCAGCAAGAGGTCTTGCCTGCTTTAACGGGGCTCTGGCACATGTACTTTCGTCTGCTTTAATAATCGGCGCAGCATATAGTGCGCTTTGCCTTCTTCTGTTTGCAATAGCGATAACACGTGGAGGGCAAAACTATGCGTATAGCATGCTGGCTGCATTTTTGCCCGCGATGATGATTAACGCCGTATTGGTGATATCGGTTGCGTTGGAGACGGTGACTATCTATCGGATTACAGGCAGCGCCGTATTGAGCGGGGCTGTGGTAATAATCGGATTTGTCATGAGCTTGACGCTCTACGGAACTTACCTTCAGACACCCATACCGTCCTTGCGATGGATCTTCTTTCTTCCGGGGCCGTACCTTGGAGTCGGATGTGCCCTTGGGTATAGCGATATGGGGCAGCTGACGCTTCTGGGATATGGCGTGGCAGCCAGTTGTCTATCGGTATTGATTTACGCTCTCTTGAGCTTTCGCGCTGGGGGTGTGCTCAATGGCTCGTCAGATTAAAAGACTCCTCCAGTCAGAATTGAAGCATGTGAGCAAATGGACGTACGCTTTAATCCTGGTAATTTATGCGTGCATGGTGGTATTGCAGCTTAATTCTTTCCCGATGTGGTTCTGTAGCCTCCGTGAGAACAGTTTCTTGGGCTTTTTCCCAGACCCGACGCTTCTGCTGTCGGCAGAGGATGTCCTTCTATTTGGTAATGCAGAGGTTTTTCGCGGTCTGCTGTTCAACGTAGCCCCGTTGGCTCATGCATTGTTCTTTCCGTTCATCGCGGCTTGCATTGTGCCGCGCTTTGTCAGTTCGGGCTTTATTGAGGAACCGTGGGGGTTGTCGGAGGCTCGGGGAGGGAAGCGTGTGTGCGCTATCGTTGCGCGAGTGGTGCTGTCTTCTTTTGCCCTTTTGGGCGCGTTTATCCTGTCGAGTGTCGTTTTGTACTGTCTTAACTGCGCGATCGTTTTGTATGCTCAGCAGTATTTCAACCTGCATGTATTTTGCTATCGACTTGTTCTTGCTGCCGCTGCCTGCCTTGCATACGTGATTTCTTGCGTAATTGTTGTTTCCTATTTTGGGTCCGGCTTCGGTCCGATTGGCATGCTGTTGCTTGTCAACGTCGTGGCGATTTACATACAGCTCGGGGCCAATTCCATGCTTCCGCTTCCAGCCTCGATGCTCATGTGGATTTGTGGCGTGACCCCGTTGGGGAATAGTCAATGCATTTCGATTCTAATTGACTGCCTAATAAACGTAGCAAGCGTTTTTGCCATCTGCTTTACCGTCGACCGATTGCGGTCGAGATTTCTTTGATTGTTTGTGAGGGATGACCATACCGAGCATACCAAATACAGGGGGGGGCGGGCACCGTGGCTGGTGTCCGCCCCCCCCTGGTTTAGGAGGCTTTAACTTGTGTGGCTTGCGAGCTAGCGGGCCTGCTTTACCTTGGACGCTGCCTCGACAAACGACTTCCACAGGTTAAAGTCGGTCTCGAGCGTCTGCCAGGTGTACTCAGGGTGCCATTGTACGCCCAGGCAGAAAGGCTGGCCTTCGACTTCGATGCACTCGGGAACGCCGTCGGTTGCCTTGGCGATCAAGCGCGTGCTCTTACCCAGACGGTCGACGCAGCAGTGGTGTGCGGAGTTGGTCTGGATTAGCCTGTGCCCGCCAACCGCGCGTTCCAGCAGCGAGCCCGGCACGACCTCGACGGGGTGCACGGGATCGTTGAGCACGTGGGTGTGGCGCCACTGCGTGCGACCCTCGCGCGCACCCAGGCTCGGCACGTCCATGCACAGGGTGCCGCCGGTGGCGACGTTGAGCAGCTGCGTGCCGCGGCAGGTGGTAAAGAGCGGCTTTTTGGCGCGGAGTACCTCGTCGACCAGCTTAAACTCAAAGCTATCGCGGATTTCGCAGCAGAGGGTGGGGTTGTAGGGTCGATCATCGCCCCAACGTTTGGGATTGACATCGGGGCCGCCGGGAATGGCGATACCGTCAGCGATTTCCACGTAATGACGGATGACCTCAATGTCCTCGGTGATGGACATCTGCAGCGGCAGGCCGCCGGCGGCAAGAATGGCATCGACAAAGACACTTGCGATTTCCTCGTTGGGGGAGAGCGTCTCGCTCAAAAACGGCTTTGCTTCTTCCCAACGCGGTGCGACGAGGATGAGTGGGCGGTCGGCGGGGTCGACGTCGACGTGCGGAGTGTAGGACGATGATGTGCGGGTTCCGATCATGGTTGCGGCTTTCGAATCCGGGTGGACATGGCACAGGGGTGGCGCGGGGCAAACGTTACTGATGAATTTGCCCGCGTGGCAATTGGGTTAGTGGCCCTTGATGGAGTTGAGGAAGTCCTGGGCGCGCTTGGTCTGGGGGTGGTCGAAGAACTCGTCGGGCGTGCCGGTTTCCACAATCTGGCCGTCGGCCATAAACACGACGCGGTCGGCTACGCGGCGGGCAAAGTTCATCTCGTGCGTGATGACGATCATCGTCATGCCCTGCTGGGCCAGACGGACCATGACCTCGAGCACCTCGTTGATCATCTCGGGATCGAGGGCACTCGTGGGCTCGTCAAAGAGCATGGCCTTGGGCTGCATGGCAAGCGAGCGGGCGATGGCTACGCGCTGTTGCTGGCCGCCCGAGAGCTGTGCGGGCACCTTATCGGCCTGCTCGGCCACGCCCACGCGGCCCAGCAGGCCCATGGCGCGCTCACGGGCTTCGTCCTTGGAGACGCCCAGCACATCAACCGGTCCCAGCATGACGTTCTGCAGTACGGTCATATGTGCGAACAGGTTGAACTGCTGAAACACCATGCCCAGCTCGGCGCGCATGCGGGCAAGATCCTTGCCTTCCTGCGGCAGGGGCTCGCCCTCGATGAGGATCTCGCCCGAGTCGATGGTTTCCAGGCGGTTGATGG
Organism: uncultured Collinsella sp.; assembly: GCA_902495945.1. Taxonomy (GTDB): domain Bacteria; phylum Actinomycetota; class Coriobacteriia; order Coriobacteriales; family Coriobacteriaceae; genus Collinsella. The sequence goes on along the minus strand of CABUZD010000087.1, from coordinate 616 downwards.
TGCGGCACATGGTCGACTTGCCCGAGCCCGAGGGACCGATCACAACGACGACCTCGCCGCGGTCGACCGAGAGATTGATGTCGTTGAGGACGTGCAGATCGCCATAGTGCTTATCGACGTGTCTGAGCTCGATCAGCGGCTGATTGCCGGTGGAAGAGGTGCTCTGTGCCATGGTGCTCGGCTCCTTATGACTCGAAATGGCAAAGCGTTAGCGGATGATGGTCGCGCCGGTCTTGTGCGAAACGTAGACAGCGGCCTTGTTGATCGCGACGTTGATGAGGATGTAGATGACCGCGATAACCAGGTAGACCGACACGAGAGCATCGTAGTTGGTAATGAGCACGCGGGCATTTTGCATGAGGTCGGGGTAGCTCACCACATAGGCGACGGTGGTGTCTTTGACTACGACCACGAGCTGCGAAATCAACGACGGAATAATAAACCGAATCGCCTGCGGCAACACGATTTTAAAGGTGATTTTAGCCTTGGAGAGACCGAGTGCCTGGGCGGCTTCGACCTGGCCGCGCGGCACGGCGTTGACGCCGGCACGGAAGATCTCGGCAAGTACGCCAGCTGCAGCGAGCGCGACGGGAAGCGTGAGCATCCAAAACGACGG
>CABUZD010000086.1 GCA_902495945.1 uncultured Collinsella sp. | reverse complement strand
GCCGCAGTACGGCTATATCTCGAGCTCGGTCGTTCGCCAGATCGCCTCGCTCGGCAGCGATGTATCGACGTTTGTCCCGTCCAACGTGGTCGAAGCGCTCAAACATCGCTTTTCGTGACGTTTCTTATTGCCTGGTGGCATGTGGTAAACTAGCACGATGATATGTTACCTATGAAAGGAGACCGGATGCCGGGCGAGAATTTTCCTGGCGATAGGATCGTCAGCTTGGTCGATGAGCTCGAAGGGCTGATCGAGGAAGCCAAGCCGCCTTTCGGCAAGAACGCTCAGTTCAAGGTCATCGACGCCGACGTGTTCTTCAACATCCTCGACGAGATCCGCATGAGCTATCCCGAGGAGTGGCAGAAGTCCCGCCGTATCCTTAAGGAGCGCGAGGAGCTTATGGCTTCCGCCGCCGCTCAGGCCGATTCCATCATCGCTGACGCTCAGCAGCAGGCCCTCACCATTGCCGGTGAGCAGGAGATCGTCCGCCTTGCGCAGCAGCAGGCCGACGACATCCGCGATCGTGCCCAGCAGTACGAGCGCGAGACGCGTTATGCTGCCGAGGACTACGCAGAGCAGGTCTTTACGCACCTGGAGGAGAACCTCAAGAGCCTGACCGGCACCGTTACCCGTTGCCGTCAGCAGCTCAACGAGGGTGCCGCCCAGCAGAATGGTCAGTGGTAATGGCTGAGTTCCCGAGCGTTACCGTCGATCTTTCCGAGCAGCTCGAGTTTCCTGGAGATTCGTATCCGCTGACCGGTAAGGTCGATGTCGCCACCTACACGGTGGGCGAGAAGGAGTACCAGCTACAGGACGGCATCGACTACGACGTTGTCTTTACCAATGCCGGTACCGGTGTCTTGCTCACGGGCATGGTTCGCGCGCACGCCACCGGCGAGTGCGACCGTTGCCTGGAGCCCGCCTCGTTTGATATCGCCGGCGAGATCGAGGAGTTTTATCTCTTTGAGGAGCCCGAGGATCCCGAGGCCTACGAGGACGGCTATGAGCTTCTGGGTGAGGACCGCATCGTCGATCTGGGTGAGCCCATCAATGACGCGGTCGTTATGGACACGCCGTTTGTGGTGCTCTGCAAGCCCGATTGCCGCGGTCTGTGCCCCACTTGCGGTTGCAATCTCAACGTCGAGCAATGCGATTGTGCCGCCCAGGCAGAGGCAGAATGGGCCGCTGCCACGGAAAATCCATTTGCAGCATTGAAGAATCTCAAGCTTGATGAGTAAAACTGTGGTAGTATCGCTACTTGCGCGTAATCGCCACACTGGATAGTTCATAAGGAAGGTCACTATGCCCGTACCTAAACAAAAGCAGGGTCGTATCCGCACTCACACCCGTCGTTCCGCCAACATGAAGATCTCGGCTGCGGCTCAGTCCACGTGCCCCCGTTGCGGCGCTGTCAAGCTTCCGCACCACGTGTGCCCCAGCTGCGGTTTCTACAAGGACCGCGAGGTTATCGTTACCGAGTAACGGTATACTCTGGATGCGATGCCGTTCCAAATGGAACCACAATGGCCGGCTCAATGAGTCGGCCATTTTTGTATAAGGAGCATGTTTATGAGTAACGTTCGCGTTTGTGTAGACGTTGTGGGCGGAGACGAGAAACCTCAGGTTGTTCTCGATGGCATCGAAGCTGCGCTTGCCGCCGATCCCGATATCGAGGTCTTGGCAGCTGGCCCCGCCGAAATCGTCAATCCCTTTGCCGCCTCCCATGCACGTGTCGAGGCCCTTGAGGCTCCCGACGTTATCGCCATGGATGACGATCCCATTCGCGCCGTGATGACCAAACGCAAGTCGTCGATCGTGCTGTCGTGCCGCGCCATCAAGAAGGGTAATGCGGACGCGTTTTTCTCTGCCGGCTCCACCGGCGCCATGACCGCCGCCGCCACCGCCTACGTGACGCCGTTTAGGTATCAGGCCGAAGGCAAGAAGCAGCCGGTGCGCCCCTGTCTGACCAATGCGCTGCCCAATCGCGCCGGCGGTCTGACGGTGCTGTGCGATATGGGCGCCAACCCCGATGTCGAGGTTGACGATATGGTGCGTTTTGCTCAGATGGGTAGCGCCTATGCTCGCGTCGTCCTGGGCATCGAGCATCCCCGCGTGGGCCTGCTTGCTAACGGCACCGAGGACGAGAAGGGCTCCAACTTTACCAAGGCCTGCTTCCCGGCCATGAAAGCCGCCGTTCCCGGCTTTGTTGGTAACTGCGAGGGAACGGACATCACCTCAGGTAACTTCGATGTTGTCGTTGCCGATGGCATGTCGGGCAATATTGCGCTCAAGGCCACCGAGGGCGCTGCCAAGTTTTTGCTGCAGGAGCTCAAGGGTGTCTTTATGTCTTCGCTCGGCACCAAGATCGCCGCGCTGCTCATTAAAAAGCAAATGCGCGAGATAAAGGCCAAGCTCTCTGGCGACGCCAAGGGCGGCGCGATTCTTCTGGGCCTGCGCGGCGTGGTCCTGATCGGCCATGGCGCCACATCGGTCGAGGCTGTTAAAAACGGTACGCTCGCGGCGGCCGAAGCCGTGCGCGCCGGGCTGGTCGAGAATGTCGCCAACTCCATGGACGGTATCGTTTTATAACAGCGGCGTTATGCGCCTCGGGGCGCACGTCGTGGGGTAGAATCAGAACCGTGTCTTGGTACCGCCCGGGCGGTACCATTCTTTTGGTATTCATGCACTATGAGAGGAAGCGCTATGGACCGCTCCGAAATCTTCGACAAGATCGCCGAGGTCGCTGCTGACGTTCTGGGCGTCGATGTTGCCGAAATTAGCGATGAGACCACCTTTGACGACCTCGATGCCAACTCGCTCGAGCGCCTGCAGCTGGTTACGGCCATCGAGGACGAGTTCAACCTCGAGATCGATGACGAGACTCTGCTCTCGCTTAACTCTGTCGCCGACGCCGTCGACGCGATCGAAAACGCCAGGGAGGCTTAGGTCTTGGCTTTGTCTGAACGACTTGCGCGTGCCCAGGAAATCTTGGGCCACGAGTTCAATAATAAGGTGCTGCTGCGCGCGGCGCTTACGCATCCCTCGGCAGTCGAGGGCCAGCCGGTTTCTGCCAGCTATGAGCGCCTTGAGTTCTTGGGCGATTCCATTTTGGGCGCTGTGGTCGCACGCTCCCTGTTTGAGTCCTATCCGGAGTTTGACGAGGGCAAGCTCACGCGCCTGAAGGTGTCGCTTGTCTCCGGCGCTACGCTATCCGAGGTTTCTCACGAGCTGGGCATCGACGACATCATCATCTTTGGTGCCTCCGAGACCGGTACCGGTGCGCGCGGCCTGCATTCGGCCCTCGAGAACGTCTATGAGTCGCTCGTGGGCGCGCTGTACCTGGATGCCGGCTGGGACGTTGCGGCGGAGTTCATTCACCGTACGCTTAAGCCGCATTTGGCTTCCGAGCGTGCCGAGCATCCTGCGAACCCCAAGTCGTTTTTGCAGGAGTGCGTGCAAGCCGACGGTCACGAACCCCCGGCGTACAAGCTCGTTGGCTCCGAGGGCCCGGCGCATGCGCCCACCTTTACCGCCGTGGTTTTGATCGATGGTATTCGCCAGGGTCGCGGCTCCGGCTCCTCAAAGAAGGAAGCCGAGGGAGCCGCCGCGCTCGAAGCGCTCGACCGCATGGGTTACACCACCAATGGCGTGATTCTGAACAAGAAGCACGTGTAAGCGAGGAACCGTGTATCTCAAGTCCCTCACGCTCAAAGGGTTCAAGTCGTTTGCCGACCGCGCCCATATGACGTTTGAGCCGGGCCTGACCGTCATCGTCGGTCCCAACGGCTCGGGAAAATCGAACATCTCCGACTCGATTCTGTGGGTCCTGGGCGAGCAGAGCGCCAAGCAGCTGCGCGGTCAGGCCATGGAGGATGTCATCTTCTCGGGCTCGTCAGCGCGCAAGCCGGTGGGTGTCGCCGAGGTCACGTTGGTGCTCGATAACTCGGACCATATGCTGCCCGTCGATTTTGACGAGGTCGCCATCACCCGTCGCATGTATCGCTCGGGCGAAAGCGAGTACCTCATCAACTCGAGTCCGTGCCGCCTGATGGACATTCAGGACATCCTGCACGATTCGGGCCTGGGCAAGGATACGCATTCCATTATTAGCCAGGGCAAGCTCGACGCCATTTTGCAGAGCCGCCCCGAGGAACGCCGTGCCCTCATCGAGGAGGCCGCCGGCATCTCCAAGCACAAGCGCCGCAAGGAGCGTGCGCTCAAAAAGATTAAGTCGATGGACGAGCACCTGACGCGTGCCCGCGACATCAATAAGGAAATCGCCCGTCAGCTGCGACCGTTGGAGCGTCAGGTCGATCGCGCGCGCAAGTACAAAGAGCTGTCCTCGCGCGCGAACGAGCTTACGCAGATGCTAGCCGTCGACGAGCTGCGTTCGCTGCAGTCGCAGTGGAATGACCTGGAGAGCCGTTCCAAGGAAGGTGCCGCCGAGCTGGAGCTTGCGCAGTACCGCTTGGGCGAAAAGGAGCGCGAGCTCGAGAAGCTTCAGGTCATGCTCGAGGAAAAGGGCCTGTTTGTGGGCGATCTGGGCGAGCAGCGCCGTCATATGCAAGATGTGGTCGGCCGCATTAACTCCGACATGCGCCTGCTCGAAGAAAAGGGCCACAACATGGTGTCGCGCCTGTCTTACATGCGTGGGCAGATTTCGTGCTCCGAGCATCAGCGACGTCGCGTGGTCGAGGAGCTCGAGGACGCGCGTGCGCAGCTTGAGGAAGTGACCGGTGCGCACATGCAGGCCCAGGAGGACGTTGACGCCGCTGGTCCTGCCGCCGCCGAGCTCCACGAGCGGCGCGTGGCGCTCGACAATCAGATTTCGCAGCTTACGCGCGAGCAACGCGATGTGCAGCGCGTAGCCGATAACGCCGCGCTCGAGCTCGCCAAGGTGAAGGATTCCTTGAGCAATGCCGAGGTCGAGGACAACATGTATGCCTCGCGCCTGGAGCAGATTGACGAGCAGCTCGAGGAGGTCGCGGCCTCGCTCGAGAGCCGTCGCGACCGCGCCGAGGAGCTTGAGAGCGCCCTTGAGGAGTCGCGTCAGGCTCAGGTCGATGCGCGTGAGGCCACCGAGGCGGCACGCGCGGCCCTGAAGGACCTGCGTGCCCGCGAGAGTGAAGCGCGTAACAGGCTCTCCGAGGTGCGCTCGGAGCTTGCCAGCCAAAAGAAACTCGATGCCCGCATGGCCGACAGCTCGCCGCTCGTGAGCCGTCTGGTGGGCGCGCTCGGCGACGATGTCTTGGGTCGTCTGGGTGACGTGCTCGAGGCCCCGCGCGAGCTTGAGGGCCTGGTTGAGCAATTGCTCGCCGGCGATATCGATGCGCTGCTGTTTGACGATACGTCCTCGCTTGAGCGTGCCGGTCGTGCCGCTCTGGACCAGAAGAAGGCCTCGGGCGAGGCGCTGCTGGTGGCGCGCGGCGTGAGCGGCTCTGCTGCCGCCGAGGGCGCTGCCGGTACTCGCCTGGTTGATCGTCTGTCCGTGCGGGCAGGCTACGGACCCGTCGTCGAGGCGCTGCTCGGCGGCTATTACGTGGTCGATGACTTGGCTGCCGCGCTGGCTGCGCCTGTCGTTGACGGTGTGACCTATGTGACTCCCGATGGCGCCCGCGTAAGCTGTGGCGGCCTGGTGCGTGTGGGCCTCGATGCCGGCGAGGCGTCGGGTGCTCTGGAGCGTAAGCGTCGCATTCGCGAGCTGGAGGGGCTTGAGCCCGATCTGGCTGCCGTGTTTGAGCATGTGTCGGATCAGGTCGTCGAGGCCAATGCGGCCGTTGAGGAAGCGCGTGCCGCTGAGGGCGATGCCGCCGGCGAGATCGCCCGTCTTGAAGGCGAGCGACGCTCGCTGCTCTCCGAGATTGGCCGCTTGGAGCAAAGCGCCAACAATGCCGAGGTCGAGCGCGTGCGCATCTCCAAGCGCCGCGAGCAGGCCTCCGAGGCCGTTCGCGCTTCGCGCCCGCGCGTGGACGAGCTCACCCGTTCGCGTGACGAGGCTCGCGCGCAGGCAAGCGATCTGGGCTTGCAGATTGCCGAGGCCAACGACGAACTCGACCGCGTTCGCCGTGACGATTCCGAGGCTGCCGGCAAGCTCGCCGACGCCAAGGTTCGCCTAGCCCAGACGAGTGAACGCCTGCGTTCGCTGAAGGGCCGCGTGCCCGACCTGGAGCATCGTCTTGAGGGCATCGACCGTCGTATCCGCGGAACACGCCAGGCTTCGCGCTCGCTCGAGCTGCTGCGCCTGCGCGTCGACCCCATGCACGAACGCTATTCTGCCCTGTTGGAACGCGCGTCGGATTGGGCAGCGCGTCTGCGTGACCAGGCCTCTCTGGAGGAGGCGGACTCCGCTTCGCTCAAGAAGACCATCGAGGATGCCAAGGCAGAGGTTGCCCGCGCTAAGGAGCGAGACGATACCGCCTCCGCCACGCAAAACGAGTTCAAGGTCGCGCGTGGCAAGCTCGAGGTGCAGGTAGAGGCCGCCATCAAGGCCATTACCGCCGATGGCACGACGGTGCTCGAGGAAGCGCTCATGCTTCCGGCGCCCACGGACCGCGATGCCGCCGAGCGCGAACTCAACCAGCTTGTGCGCCAGATCAACAACCTTGGTCCCGTTAACCAAGTTGCCATGGAGGAGTACGAGCAGCTCAAGCGCCGCGCCGACTACATCGAGGAGCAGCTGGCTGATCTGGAGAGCGCGCGCAAGGCGCTCACCAAGATCACGGTGGCCATTGATCGCAAGATGCGGAAGGCCTTCCTGGTGACGTTTGAGAAGGTCGACGCGAACTTCCGCGAGATTTTCGCTATGCTCTTCCCGGGCGGTCAGGCTCATCTGGAGATGACCGATCCCGAGCATCCTGCCGAGACGGGTATCGAGGTCGTGGCGCAGCCGCGCGGCAAGCGCATCACCAAGATGATGCTCATGTCGGGTGGCGAGAAGAGCCTGACAGCGCTCGCCCTGCTCTTTGCCGTATACCGTACGCGCACGGTGCCATTCTATGTGCTGGATGAGGTCGAGGCTGCGCTCGACGACGCCAACCTGTCCAAGCTCATCGGCGCCCTCGATGTGCTGCGTTCCGATACGCAGCTCTTGGTAATCTCGCATCAGCGCCGTACTATGGAGGATGCTGACGTTCTCTACGGCGTCTCGATGCAAGCCGACGGCGTCAGCCGCGTCGTCTCGCAAAAACTCGATCGCGAAACCGGAAAGGTCGTGAATGCATAATGGGATTCTTTGACGCACTCTCGCGCGGACTTGAGCGCAGCCGCGAGGCCCTCAACGAGGTCTTCTACTTTGGCGGCGAGGTCGACGAGGATTTTTGGGAGGACCTTGAGGACACCCTCGTTATGGGTGACATGGGTGCCGAGGTCGCCATTCAGGTCTCCGATGACCTG
>CABUZD010000085.1 GCA_902495945.1 uncultured Collinsella sp. | reverse complement strand
TCGACGAAACTGGAGAGGAGGTATTACGAGCTCCTGTGCGAATTGGAGAGAACGCTCCCGCAAACTGCCTCTTGACAACTTATAGGAGCGTCGGTTTTAGTTCAACAAGTTTCGGAGTGGTCACGGTTGAGCGATTCATCGTAGTAAACCGCCATAGTTTTGGCGGAGGCAGTCAGATTTGTGGGCGGTAAACCAAAGAGTGTCCCTTTTGAATAGTCGTTTAAGAACGTCCCCAATGACTAAGTTGCAGGTGGCGGCGGTTGTGTTACACTAACGCTGCGTATATGACGCAAATATCTCGATACAGATCAATGATGTCCGTCGGTATTTGACGGAGCTAGACTGTTTAGCCGCCCTGAAGGTTTATGCAGGGAGCATGTGATCACAGGGCTTGAAAAGAAAGTTGAGCAAACACTGTGTCTGATCAACAGCAAGAAAACGAAATAACGACGACGCAAGCCGCTCCCGCTGCACCGGTTGCGTCGGACCAGGCCACGGCGCCCGCGCAAGCCTCGGCTCCTGAGACGCCTAAGGCTGCTTCGACGCCTACGCCTGCAACGGCTGAGAAGGCCGTGCCTGCAACTGGTGAGGAGGCTGCTCCGGCAAAGCCCAAGCGTACGCGCCGCACGGCCAAGCCTGCTGCTGACGGCGAGGAGGTCACCAAGCCCAAGCGCCGTATCACGCGCACGACGCGCGCCAAGCGCACCGTTGCAGCTGACTCCTCGGCGCCGATTTCCGATGAGGTCGCGCAGGCACGTGCGTTGGCGCAGATTAGCGAGGCTCAGGTGGTGCGCGCCCGCCGTCGTGCTGCCGAGCGTGAGGCCGCGGCTCTGACCGAGCTTGCAGCTCCGTCTGTGCCCGAGACGCCTGCCGCCACCGAGACCCCTGTCGCCGACCAGCCGACCGAGAAGCCGGTACCGCGCACACGCCGTCGCACGGCTGCTAAGGCCGAGCAGGTTGCTGAGCAGGTAACCCCCGAGCTCGCTGAGGCTTCGGTCCGTTCTGCGGCAGGGGAGGGCACATCGCCTGTTGAGCCCGCTGCGCCTGTCGAGGTCAGCGAAGTTCCCGTTGTCGATCCGGCTTTGCGCCCGCACCGTCGCGGTCGCAAGCCCAAGGCTTTCGTCGAGGCCGAGAAGGCCGCAGCCGCAGCCGCCGCCGCTCGGGATGCTGCGGCGACCGCCGAGCCTGCAACCGCTGCCGACGCGCCCGTCCAGGATGCTACGACTTCCGAGGCCGTTTCTGCCGATGTCGAGCCCGCCGACGTCCGTCCTGGTCGCAGCCATCGTACTGCTGCTAAGCGCACGTCCAAGGCCAAGGCTGCCAAGAAGGGTGCGTCCGAGGATTCCGCCGAGACGACCGCCGATGCATCGACTGATGCCGCCGAGCCCCAAGACGTCGAACAGTCTGCGTCCGAGAAGCCCAAGCGCGGTCGCAAGAAGTCCGCTAAGGCCAAGGCCGCCGAGCAGCATGCCGAGGCCGAGCCGCAGGGCGATTCCAATGCCGAGGCCAGCGATGATGCTTCGGCTAACGAAGACGCCTCCGCAACCGATGGCGCCGCCCCCGTCGAGACCGAAGAGAGCGCTCGCCCCAACCGCCGTCGGCACAAGCGCAACGACGAGCGTAATGACCGCAACGAGCGCAAGGACGAACGCAACAACGACCGTCGCAGCCGCCAGCGCGATCGCAAACAGCGCAACAAGGAGCGCAACGCCGCCCCCACCGAGCCCACGCTTTCGCGTGAGGAGCTCGCTGCCATGAAGGTCGCCGAACTGCGCGAGAAGGCCAAGGAGTTCGAGATCGAGACGACCGGCAAGAAGAAGGCCGAGCTCGTCGAGGAGATCTACACTACCGCCGCAAAGGCCGAGGGTTTCCGCGATATCAAGGGCATTCTGCAGATTCGCCCAGACAGCTCCGGCATCATCCACGCCCATGGCTACATGAAGTCCAACGACGACGCCTTCGTGCCCGCATACCTCATCCGTTCCGCGCGTCTGCGCACGGGCGATGTCATCGAGGGCTCGCTGCGTCCTTCGCGCGGTGGCGACAAGCGCGCCGGCCTCGCCAAGATCACGACCGTCAACGGCATGGATCCTGAGCAGATTCGCAATCGTCCCAAGTTCGGCGACCTCACCCCGGTCTATCCCAACGAGCCGCTGCGCATGGAGCATGGCAAGGATTCCATTACCGGTCGCGCCATCGACATCGTGTCGCCGATCGGCAAGGGTCAGCGTGGTTTGATCGTATCGCCGCCCAAGGCCGGCAAGACCACGATCCTCAAGAAGATCTGCCAGTCCATCTCGATCAATAATCCCGAGGTACACCTCATCTGTCTGCTCGTCGACGAGCGCCCCGAAGAGGTCACCGACATGCAGCGCTCCATTAAGGGCGAGGTCGTGGCCTCCACCTTCGATATGCCCGCGGACAACCACACTCGCGTGGCCGAGCTCGTCATCGAGCGTGCCAAGCGCATCGTGGAGCTGGGCGGCGATGTCGTGGTGGTGCTCGACTCCATCACGCGCCTTGCCCGCGCCTACAACCTGGCGGCACCTGCCTCGGGCCGCATCCTCTCTGGCGGCGTAGATTCGGCGGCCCTGTATCCGCCCAAGCGCTTCCTGGGCGCAGCCCGCAATATCGAGAACGGTGGCTCGCTCACCATCCTGGCCTCCGCACTCATCGATACCGGTTCCAAGATGGACGAGGTCATCTTTGAGGAGTTCAAGGGCACCGGCAACATGGAGCTTAAGCTCGACCGCGACCTGGCCGACCGCCGTATCTTCCCGGCTATCGACCCTGTTGCCTCCGGTACGCGTAACGAGGACCTGTTGGTCGACGAGCAGATGCGTCCGTTTGTCTTTGGCCTGCGTCGCATTCTTGCCGGCATGAACAACACCGAGCGCGCAGCCGCGTCGTTTATCAAGGGTCTTAAGGGCACCAACACCAACCAGGAGTTCCTGGTGCGTTCGGCCAAAAAACACAGCGACTACGAGCAGACGTTCTAGGTTGTCATCCACACGCGGCGATAGTCATCAATGCAATAAAGGGTCGGGGCTTTGAGCCTCGGCCCTTTTCCATATCGCCGCTCCGCGCTTATTTTTGACCATAAGACTGGCAAGCAGCAGGTTTCCCGTTTCAATCCGACATCGTCGCTTGCAATCGACAGGGCGGTTTCGCATAATAGCTTTTAAGCTTCGCGACGGAAAACGCAGATGAAACGAACCATATACCGTTGCTTTGGGGCATAGCCCTGCTTCATCTTCTCTCGCGCAGCCAACTGAATGATGCGATTTGGGTGCTGGAAGATGGGGAGAGCTCATGGCTTCTTCTGATGCAACACAACGAGCAGTCCTTGCCGGACTTTCGTGCGGGATCGGCCTTGCCGCTCCCGTGGTTATGTATGCCGCGACGCTGCCGTTTTCGTCGGTGAACGAGACGGTCGTGGCGGGTGCGGTTCCCTTCGCCGTGGGCGCGGTGGCGGGCGTGGGTATCTATGCCGCCTCGCTGGGCATCTCCGAGTACCGTGCGCAGCGTGAAGAGCGTCTGTTCCAGCCCGATGCCATGGGCGGTGCTGCCAATCTCAATCAACATCAAAGTGAGTTCAAGACCGCCTCGATTCCAGCTCAGCAGCAGGATGCGACTCCTTACGCTGCGGCTTCTGCTTCTCAGGCTCAGGCGGAGCAGTCTACCTCGGCATTCCTTTCCGGCCTGACTGGTGCGTTCCAGCGCCGTCATGCCGATGATGGTGTCCCTACCATCGCTCGAGCCGCAGATGCTATGGACGAGGCCGAGGCTTGGTCCATGATCGACAGTATGCTCGACGACGATTCGCCGGTGAGCTGCGACCCTGCACACTCGCGCGACGTCTATCAAGTCGCCATCGACGAGCTTACCAACGGCGGGCAGACCGGCTCCTTCAATCGTGACGACATCGCCGCCGCGGCGCGCGCCGTGTCGGGCTCCCGGGCCGCCCCTGCGGGCTGCACGGAGGCTTTCGTGGCACTCGTTGCCAACGCGGCAGCCAATAACGCCTACAACGCTACCTCGGGCGACGCGAACGCTTCTGCCGACAATTCGTACGTTGATGAAGCCATGACCGCTGACGAGGAGGCCGTTGCCGCCCGCCGTGCCGCCGAAAGCTCTCTTTGGGGCGCTCCTGCCCGGCAGCAGGCGGCTGAGGCTGCGCCGTACAACGCAAACCTCGCCAGCATGCCTATCATCTCCGGTGCCGCAGGCATCGATCTCGATGACCTCGATGAGCCAGCAGCCATCACCGCATCGATTGATGCCCAAGATCGCATCGACACCGGCGACCTTCCGGACGCTTCGCTCGAGGTTGATGTCCCCATGGCCGATTACTCGGGCCACGAGGACATGTGGGCCGCCGCCACCGCGATTCTGGATGAGATTGACGAGCCCGCTCCTGTTGCAGCCCCCGCTCCCGTCGCTGCCCCTCAGCCTGCTGCCCCCGCCTATGTCGGCCGTCACAGCGCTGTGTTCCCCGAGGATACTGCCCGTATCTCGCGCGAGAGCATCGAGCGGGCCGAGGCTATTGCCGCCGGCATTATGGAAAACCGTCGCCACGAGCGTGTCAATCAGATCCTCGAGGAAGAGATCGAGCGCCTGCAGTCCTCCACAGCCAAGCGTACGGGCCGTGCCTACCTGAGCGTTATCGAGGGCGGTACCGCCAGCTTCGCGCCGCTCCGCGCGGAGGCATAACTTCTGCATGGTTAAGATCAATCGAAAATGGGCGGTCGTGACCTGCCTGATGGCGCTCTTGATCTGGGGCAATTCGCTGGTTCCCGGCTCGGGGTCGGGCTCGCTGAGCCTAACGGTCATGGAAGCTATCCGCGGTTTCCTGCACGGCGTGGGACTTCCATATGAATGGGTGACCAACTTTGTTGTTCGCAAGTGCGCGCATTTTACCGAGTATATGGTGCTCGGCATCTTGGCAACGCACGCCTTTGATTTTGAGGGCCGGTGCACCTTTGACGTGCTGCTGCCCACAGCGGTGTTCCTGCTACTGATTCCCTCGATCGACGAGACGATTCAGCTCTTTGTGCCGGGACGCGCCGGCATGATCACCGATGTGATGATCGACTGCTGTGGAGCGGCAACGGGCGTTGTGCTCCGATATCTCTTACGGTCGCTGATGTGCGCCAAAAAGGCCGCCTAGGACGTATTGTTTGGTCCTAGGCGGCCTTTTTTATTTGAGGGCTTATATGAGGCGTGGTGGCGTCGTTCCGTAGGTCGGATTTGCCGGGCGCGCCACGTCCTGTGGGTGCGTCTGCTACTGAAGCGCCTGTGCGCCCAGGGCCAGGCAACCCATGATGCCCTGCTTGCCCTCGAGGCTGTTGTTGACGATGTAGTTATCGATGTTGTTGACCTCGGGCGTGACGATATAGCCGTTGAGCATCTCGGCGCACTTCTTGCGGGCGAGCGGCACGATAGGGGTGTGATCGGCAACGCCACCGCCGATGATGATCTTCTGCGGTGCGTAGCACAGCGTGTAGGTCATGAGCGCCTGTGCCAGATAGCCTGCGAGCAGGTCCATGGCCTCCGGGTCGTCGGCCATGTCTCCGGCGCTCTTGCCATCCCAGCGCTTTTTAACGCCAGGGCCGGCGATGAGGCCCTCGAGGCAGTTGTCATGGAAGGGGCAGGCGCTATGCTCGCCGATGGTGTCGCGCGGGTCGCGCGTGACCAGGATATGGCCGGCCTCGGGATGCATCATGCCGTGCACAAGCTGGCCGCCCGAGAGCACGCCGGCGCCCACGCCGGTACCGATGGTCAGGTAGACCACGTCGGTGAGGCCCTTGGCGCAACCAAACGTGACCTCGCCCAGGCAGGCGACGTTGACGTCGGTATCGTAGCCGCAGGGGATATTGAGCTCGTTTTGGATAGTGCCCAGCAGGTCAAAGTAGCGCCATGCCGTTTTGGGCGTCTCCAGGATCTTGCCGTATTGGGGCGAAGCGGGGTTGACTGCGGTGGGGCCAAATGCGCCGATGCCCAGCGCGGCGATGCCCTTGTCGGCAAACCATGCGTTGACGGCCTCAACGGTCTCCTGCGGGGTCGTGGTCGCGATCTGCTCGCGCTCTAGGACCGTACCGTCCGGATAGCCCGTGGCGCAGACCATCTTGGTGCCGCCGGCCTCGAGCGCTCCGATAAGCTGCTGCTCTGCCATAGTATTCCTCTCTCTGGGACGAGTTGCTCCGTGACTAAAGTATAGAGCTCTAAGCCATTTAAGAAAGCGCTATAGAAAGAAGCCTCGCAACGCGGCGGGCGGTGCGAGGCTTCTTTGGTTGCTTTAGTTGCCGGGCCGTCCTTACCCGCGCGGCTTGATTTTATCACGTAGCGGCTTGAGGTTCTCCAGCGCCGCGTTAAGCGTCTCGTCACGCTTGGCAAAGTGGAAACGAATCAGATGGTTGACGGGCTCGCGGAAGAAGCTCGAGCCGGGCACGGCGCCCACACCCACCTTTGAGGCCAGGTCCTCGCAGAACTCGAGGTCGCTGTCGTAGCCAAACTCTGAGATATCCATCATCACGTAGTAGGCGCCCTGCGGTACGTTGTGCTTAAGTCCGATACTATCGAGCCCTTGGCAGAACAGGTCGCGCTTGGCGGTATAGAGGTCGAGGACCTCATCGTAATAGCTGTCGTCGAAGTTGAGGGCGGTGACGACAGCTTCCTGCAGGGGAGCGGCGGCACCCACGGTGAGGAAGTCGTGGACCTTTTTGATGCGCTCGGTGATTTCGGCAGGGGCAATGGTGTAGCCCAGACGCCAACCGGTGATGGAGTAGGTCTTAGACAGCGAGCTGCAGCTGATGGTGCGCTCGAACATGCCAGGCAGCGTGGCCATATAGACGTGCTCGTGGGGCGCGTAGACGATGTGCTCGTATACCTCGTCGGTAATGCAGTAGGCATCGTACTTTTTGCACAGGTCGGCGATAAAGGTGAGCTCCTCGCACGTGAAGACCTTGCCGCAGGGGTTGTAAGGGTTGCACAGGACGATGGCCTTGGGATCGTTGTCGCGGAAGGCCGCCTCCAGGACCTCACGGTCAAAGTCAAAGGTGGGCGGGTTGAGCGGCACGTAGATGGGCTCGGCACCCGAAAGAATCGTGTCGGCGCCGTAGTTCTCGTAGAATGGCGAGAAAATGACGACCTTGTCGCCGGGGTTTGTGACCGTCATCATGGCGGCCATCATGGCCTCGGTGGAGCCGCAGGTGACTACGATATTCTCGTTGGGGTTGATCGGCATGCCCATAAAGTGCTCCTGCTTGGCGGCAAGCGCCTCACGCATGGCCTGGGAGCCCCAGGTGATGGAGTACTGGTGGAAGAGCGGCTTGGGGTCGGTGGCGATGGCGCTCAGGCTATCGAGCAGCTGCGCCGTGGGATAAATGTCGGTGAAGACCTGCGACAGGTTGAGG
>CABUZD010000084.1 GCA_902495945.1 uncultured Collinsella sp. | reverse complement strand
AGGATGCCCAGCTCGGTGGTGCTTTTAATCGCCAAGCGCGGACCGATGTCGCCGGCCCAATGCATCAGGACGGCAAAGACGGCGAGTGTGGTCGCGATGCGCGCCAGATAGTACGCGATCTGAGAATCGGTTGCGGCAAATGCGGCGATGCCCATCCAATTGCTGAACTGGCAGATCAGATAGGCACTCGTAATGCCGAGCACGGCAAGCAGCGGGCTCAGGCGGTAGCGCGCGCATAGGTAGACGGTAAGCGGCAGGTGCACGACGAGTGGATAGACCTGACGGGCAAAAAGCTCGCCGCCGACGGCATTGGCGATCGAAAAGGCAGCGCCGGTTGCGACTCCGACCCCCACCAACTCGAGTGCATGGCGTCGATTGATTTCGATACCGCACAGCGCCGCCGAGGCAAAGACGCCAAAGAGCAACGTCGTGGCGTGGTGGATTGCCCAAAGGACCATTTCGACCGAGGAGACCATCAGTGTCTCCCACCCTCAAAGCGCGCCGCAAAGTAGGCGTCTTGGAATCCCTGCTTGCAGCTGCGCGAAAGCGGGATGCACGCGCCCGAGCGCATGACGATGTCCGTGCGATCGAAGTGGTCGATGTTGCGCAAGTTGACCTGGTAGCTACGGTGGCATTTAAAGAAGGTGGCATTTTGCGCCAAACGGTCCTCGACGCTGCGGAACGACTCGAGTGCCTCGATGTCGCGTCCGTCGCGCAGGTGGAAGACCACGTGCTTGTTGCGCGCCTCGGCATATTCGATGTCGGACAGGCGCAGGGCGTGGTAGCCAAAGGAAGTTTTGATCACGAGCTCGTCGGTTGCCGCCGGGCGCATGCTCGAAAGCTCATCGAGTAACTGCGCCAGGCGTTCGTAAGTCACGGGCTTGAGCAGATAGTCGAAAGCACGGACCTCGTAGGACTCCAGTGCGAACTCGGGCGACGAGGTGAGGAACACCGGGCGCACGGCGGTATCGGCCTGGCGCAATTCGCGCGCGGTGTCCATGCCGTTGACGAGCGGCATGATCATGTCGAGCAGAATGATGTCGGCGCGCGATGCGGCATGGCGGGCCAGCAGGTCCTCGCCGCGCGTGACGAGCGCAACATCGACCGTCGTGCCCGTCTCGGTCGACCAACGGTCGATCATCCGGTGCAGTCTATCTAGAAAAGCGACATCATCGTCGCAGGCAATAATCTTGAGCATTCGGCCCCCTTAAGTAGTTCGATTTTGCCACATTGGGTACGCGCCGCTTGCGGGGGTGCGGACCGTTTGCGCCTCACGGCGTGCAACTCGCGCCAAGCGGTATTGCGGTGGCGAAAGATGCCCCTTGCGCTACCGAAAGCCCGGCTAACCTCAGCTTGCCAGTTCGAAAATGGACCTGCCATATGATTGAATCTTTATTTCAACTTTACACCTAGGTTTACAGCTGTCTTGTCAGCTGTAAACCTAGGTGTCATACTAAAGCCCCAAGATTCGCCAAAAGAGAGGGGCCTTGATGGCACAGAGCGCGAACATGGATGCGTCGGAGCTTGCACGCGATATCGCGGCCGGCCTAGCATCGGCAACGACGGCAACGGAGCGTGCGGCACTGGTGCCCGCAGAGCTCGTCGAGGCCATTCAGCAACTAAAAACCCAACGTGACGCGGTGATCCTGGCGCACTATTACGTGGCGCCCGAGGTCCAAGCCGTTGCCGATTACGTCGGCGATAGCTTCTACCTGGCAAAGCTCGCCAAAAGCCTGCCGCAGCAGACCATCGTGTTGTGCGGCGTGGAGTTTATGGGCGAGAGCGCCAAGCTGCTCAATCCCACTAAGACCGTGCTGCTGCCCGAGCCGGGCGCGGACTGCCCCATGGCGCACATGGTCAAGCGCGAGACGGTCGACGCGGCGCGCGCCGAGTACGGCGACGACCTGGCCGTGGTGTGCTACGTCAACTCCACGGTCGAGATCAAGAGCTGGAGCGACGTGTGCGTCACCAGCTCCAACGCCGTTAAGATCGTGTCCGAGCTGCCGCAGCAGCATATCCTGTTCATTCCCGACCAAAACCTGGGACGCTTCGTAGCCGAGCAGGTGCCGCAAAAGCACATCATCCTCAACAACGGCTACTGCCCGCGCCATCACATCATCACCGTCGAGCAGATCGTCGACGCGACGGAGGCCCACCCCGACGCGCTCGTGCTGGCGCACCCCGAGTGCAAGGCCGACGTCCTGGCCGAGGCCGACTACATCGGCTCCACCGCCGGCATCATCAAGTATGCCGAGGAGTCCGACGCGAGCGAGTTCATTATCGTGACGGTCCGCGGCGTGCTCTACGAGCTCGAGCGCCGCTGCCAGGGCACCGGCAAGAAGTTCTACTTCCCCGTGGTGCAGCCCACCTGCGTCAACATGGATCTCATCACGCTCGAAAAGCTCGTGCGCTGCCTGGAGACGGGCGAGGGCGAGGTGCAGATCGGCGTGTCGGACGAGGCTGCCGACCAGGCCAAACTCACGCTCGACCGCATGCTCGAGTACGCAGCACGCTAGAACGATGTGTCATGAGGGGCAGTCCCTTATGCCACATTACAAGGGAGAGGATTCCTGTGGAAACCAAACAATACCCCGACATGGAGTGCGACGTCGTTATTGCCGGCTGCGGCGTAGCGGGCTTGTACGCGGCTCTCAACCTGCCGACGAGCACGCGCGTGATCATGCTCTCCAAGGGCGCTGTCGACGAGTGCGATTCGATGCTCGCGCAGGGCGGCATCTGCGTGCTGCCCGAAGGCTCGGACTACGATGCCTTCTTTGAGGACACCATGCACGCCGGCCACTACGAGAACCGCCGCGAGAGCGTCGACATCATGATTCGCTCGAGCCGCTCGGTCATCAACGACCTGCTGGCGATGGGCGTGGACTTTGAGCGCAAGGCCGACGGCAGCCTCAATTTTACCCGCGAGGGCGCACACAGCCGTCCGCGCATTGCCTTCCATGCCGATATCACCGGCAAGGAGATTACGACCAAGCTGCTTCAGGCTGTCCGCAAGCTGGACAACGTGCAGATTTTGGAGCACGTGGCCATGACCGACATCCTGACGGGCGAGCGTGACGGCGCCACGGTGTGCACCGGTATCGTCGCCGTTCCCGTGGACGAGAACAACTCGGTTCGTCCCGCCGACGAGCTGGTAAATGCCGCCGAGGGCGCGCATGCCGGCGAGCCGTTTAAGATCCATGCCCGCCACACGCTGTGGGCAACGGGCGGCATCGGCGGCGTATACGACCATTCGACCAACTACCCGCAGCTCACGGGCGACGCCTGCTACATCGCTCAGGAGCATGGCATTAAGATGGAGCACCTGGACTACGTGCAGATCCATCCCACGGGTCTGTTCTCGCCGCAGCCGGGTCGCACGTTCCTGATCAGCGAGAGCTGCCGCGGCGAGGGCGCGATTTTGCTCAACGCCGCCGGCGAGCGTTTTACCGACGAGTTGCAGCCGCGCGACGTTGTCGCCGCCGCCATCCGCGAGCAGATGAAGCAGGACGGCACCGAGCACGAGTGGCTGAGCTTTGCCCCCGTCGAGCGCGACGTGGTGACCGGGCACTTTGCCAACATTCGCGCGCGCTGCCTGGAGGACGGCCGCGACATCTTGGACGAGCCCATTCCCGTTACGCCGACGCAGCACTACTTTATGGGCGGCGTGTGGGTCGACAAGGACGGCCGCACCTCGATGCCCGAGCTCTACGCCGCGGGCGAGACGGCCTGCAACGGCGTTCACGGCAAGAACCGCCTTGCATCAAACAGTCTGCTCGAAGCACTGGTCTGGGGTCGTCGCGCCGCGTGGTACATGCGTACCGGCGAGTCGCTGGCCGTGGAGCAGGCGGGCGATCCCGCGCTCGATGGCCGTCATCGCGCCCTGAGCGCCGACGCCCTGGCAATCGATGATTTGGCCCGTGCCGCCGGCACGCAGGCCGTGGAGGAGTAGACCATGAATCCCATTACCATGAAGCTCGTCGTCGATGATCTGATTCTGCAGGCTCTGCGCGAGGACATTACGTTTGAGGACGTGAGCACGGCGAGCGTGTGCCCCACGGCGCGTCCCGCCACGGTGGAGCTTATCGCCAAAGCCGATGGCATCATCGCCGGCCTGGATGTGTTCGCTCGTACCTTTGAGCTGCTGGATTCGCAGAGCTCGGTGCTGCTCGACGTTGCCGATGGCGACGAGGTGCACGCCGGCGACCATGTGGGTCAGGTGCGCGGCGATGCGCGCGTGCTGCTTTCGGGTGAGCGCGTGGCGCTCAACTACCTGCAGCGCATGAGCGGCATCGCTACCTATACACACAGCATGGCCGCGGCGCTCGAGGGAACCAAGACCGTGCTCGTCGACACGCGCAAGACCACGCCGGGCATGCGCGTGTTTGAGAAGGCGGCGGTTGAGATTGGCGGCGGCAGCAACCACCGCTACAACCTGTCGACGGCCGTCATGCTCAAGGACAACCACATCGATGCCGCCGGCGGCGTGACGCGTGCGATCGAGATGGCACGCGCCCACGCATCGTTTACCACGACGGTCGAGATCGAGTGCGAGAACCTGAGCATGGTGCGCGAGGCCGTGGAGGCCGGTGCCGACATCATCATGCTCGACAACATGACCCACGATGACATGGCTGCCGCGATTGAGCTTATCGCCGGTCGCGCCAAGACCGAGTGCTCGGGCAACGTGGACGCCAACAATATCCGCGCCCTGGCCGATCTGGGCGTTGACTTTATCAGCTCGGGGGCGTTGACGCACTCTGCGCCGATTCTCGACCTCTCGCTTAAGCATCTGCGTCTGCTGGACGGTAAATAATGAACGCCCGCGAGCGCCGTCGTGCCATCATGGGCGTGCTCGAGGAAGCCAGGGAGCCCGTTTCGGGCAGCGCACTTGCCCGCGAGGTGGGCGTGAGCCGTCAGGTCGTGGTGCAGGATATTGCCCTGTTACGCGCCGATGGGCACGATGTCGTGGCAACCAACCGTGGTTATGTGCTGCAGGAGGCCCCCAGCAGCCCCGCCGTGCCCACGCGCTTGGTCAAGGTTCGCCATAGCGTGGAGCAGGCAGGCGATGAGCTCACGAGTATCGTCGACGCCGGCGGCGCCGTGCTCAACGTGATCGTCAATCACCGCGTGTACGGTAAGATCACGGCCGACCTGGACATCCGCAATCGTCGCGATGTTGGGCGCTACCTGCACGATATCGAGAGCGGCAAGAGTTTCCCGCTACTAACGGTGACGAGCGGCTATCACTTCCATCGCATTGCGGCGGAGGATGAGCAAACCCTCGACGAGATCGAGGCCATACTCAAGGAGAAAGGCTACCTAGCCGATTTAATGCCCTACGAGGACAACCTCGGCTAGACCACCAATTTGGGGACAGGTTTCAAATTGAGGATTGCAAAAACGAGGGCTATCGCGCCGATGCGATGGCCCTCGTTTTATTAAATATGAAATATGAAATGCTAAATCCGCAAGTAAAAACGTGTTTAAGATGTGGGGCTACTGGTGGTCTCCAGAATATCGGACGTAGGCATCCGACATGCCTTGATTTTTTAAGACAGAAACCGCTTGTTCCGCCTCAGTTCGACTTGAAAACCTGCCAGCGGAAACCGAATACCACGTCTCCTTGTTAAGGTTTGTCCAGTCTGTTGTGCACACGACAATTGCGCCTGGGAACCCGCTGTTTCTAAGATCATCTGCCTTTTTCTCCGATGTTGTATAGTCCTTACTGGCCATGACGAATGCGCCCCAAAATGGGCTTATTTCTGATAGAGAAGACGTCGATGACTCATTCTGCTCGACGGCTTTCTTTGCATTTTCAGCCTCTTGCTCAGCGCGCTTTTGAGCGGCAGAAGCATCCTCGGCTTGTTTGGCGGAAACTGCTGCATCACGAGCTCCCCTTGCGGCTGCAGCTAGAGCTTTCGCTGAGCTCTTCGAATCGCAACCTCCCCGCTCGGCTAACTTTTCTGCCGCATTGATTTGCTCGTCGGTAACATCGGCTGGATCGATCTTGTCACCCAATGTCAGCTTTGCCATCTCGCGGAAATCAGCCTTTTCGCCATCTTTGAGAGCACGCTTTACTTTAAATTTTACGCTCGAATCGGAAACGTTCCAGAGCGAGCCGTCCGCTCCAATCGGAGTACCCTCTATTACGAGCCCATATGTTCCCGGAATGAGTTCAAGACCTTTTCCATCGGAATCGACAAATGCTGTTTTGTCGATTTTACTTCCGTTGACATCGGTTCCTTTCACGCGGATCGGTAGCTTGGAAGCTCCTTCCGATGTATTCCATCCATCTCCGGAAACGCTGATAAGAACAGAATGCTTCGAGTATTCAGCTGCAGTGGTCTTCTGCTTCTTTGTCGTCTGTTTCGATTGCGGCATGTACACGCCAAAGTAATAGCTGGCACCTCCGCATGCGACTAACGCCGCAATCATCGCTGCCACAATGATTCGCGTACGCTTTTTGGGTTGTCTGCTCCGCCTGGTTGTAGAGACATTGCACAGTCGATTGCCAAGCGCAGCCTGAGTTGGCTCAAGAGGTTGACTAGATAAATCAACCTGGGCTGAATCCAGTGGTGCCCCGCATTGAACGCAGAATTGCATTCCGTCTTCGTTTTTCGTGCCGCATTCTGTGCAGTACATATGAGTCTCCTCGGTTTGATTTACAGAGACCTTCTATTCAAAACGATGGCCACATTTGCCACAGAATTTTGCAGACTCATCCTGCATGGCGCCACAATTGGGACACCATTTCTTTCCAGCTTCGTTGCCTGCCGTTTCGTTACTCGTTATCGGACTGCCGTCGCCTTGCTTCTGCGCAGTATCTTGGTAGGTATTGGACATACTTCCGACCACCTGCTTGGCAGCTTGCTTTATATTTTTCAATTCAGAATTAGAAAAGAGGTCTTTCCCGTTGCGTCCCAATACCGCGCGAAGATGAAATACGACCATCATGGTCGTTCCCACTACAAGCAATACCGCACCGACGCCAACGCTGAAACCAAATCCTGCATCTCTGATAAGGCTGTTTATTGAACAACTAAAGAAATGCCGCCTGTTGCGACGCCAATCAAAGGAAGGCCATAGCAGCCCAAGACGGTTGCAATAATCCAAATTGGCTGAAACCACCAATAGCCCATGGCAACATAGCTGCCGCCCAAATAGGATGTGGAGGTCAGTTCTTTGGAAGAAAAACCGAGAAATGATGCGACGATGGCAATTAAGGTAGCTAGCACCATCATTTTCTGGTTAAACCCAAAGGAAAAAGAAAGGCCTATTTTCTGCTGCTTCGTGTTAAATGCGGATCGTTGCATTTGATTGCCGAGGTTTGAAAAGGCGGTTTTAGCACTATCGACTGCCTCGTGCGCCATTTGAACGTTGCTCGCTGTTTCATCGCTGTTCGCCTGATAAGAAGGACCGTCGCTGTCT
>CABUZD010000083.1 GCA_902495945.1 uncultured Collinsella sp. | reverse complement strand
GCTGCGAGAAGACGTTGGTGGTTTCCTTGGCGCTCTTGAACGGGGCAGTCAGACCCATCTTGTCAGCGATGATGCTGGTGGCGGTGTCAGAAGTGACGCACCAATACATGAAGTCCTCGGTGGCCTTCTGGGCATCCTCGGAAGCCTGGGAGCTGACACACCAGTAGTTCTCGCCGCCGGAGCACAGGCCCTGGTTCTCCTCGCCGTCGACACCGATGTAGATGGGCATCATGCCAATCTGATCGTCGGTCATGCCGGCCTTGGTGAGGTCAGCGTAAGCCCAAGAGCCGTTCTGATAGAAGACGGCCTTGCCGGTTGCGAACTCGTTGGTGGCGTCGTCGCCGGTCTTGGAGGCAAGCTGCGAAGGATCGCAGGTGGAGTCGGTGATGTACAGGTCGAAAATCTGCTTGAAGTTGTCGAGATACTCGCCCTTGATCTCGTCGTCCTCCTGGTTGTGCTCCTTCTCGAACTCGTAGTAGAGCGGGAGGTTGGCGAGGTGGGTGGTGTAGCGCCAGCTGGAGGAGTCATCCATGCCAGCAGAAGTGAAGGCACCCTCAATGCCAAGCTCGTCCTTGCGGGCCTGGATGTCGTCGGCACAAGCCTTCAGCTTGTCGAAGGAGTTGATGTCCTCGGCCTTGTAGCCAGCCTTCTCGAGCAGCTGCTTGTTGTAGATGATGCCGTAGCTCTCCTGGACCCAGTCGATACCCAGATCCTTGCCGTCGGACTGCAGAGCCAGGGAGTCGTCGATGAGCTCACCGCGGAGCTTGGTATCGGACAGGTCGGCGCAGTAATCCTTCCAGTTCTTAAGACCGGTGGGGCCGTTGACCTGGAACAGGGTCGGAGCGGAGCTCTTGGACATCTCGGACTTGAGCTTCTCCTCGTAGGTGTTGGAGGCGGCGGTCACGATCTTGACCTCGACGCCCTTCTCCTTCTTGTACGCCTTGGCGATCTCCTTCCACTCCTTGTCGACCTCGGGCTTGAATTGGAGGAAGTAGACCTCGGCAGCGTCACCAGAAGCAGAGGAGCCGGAGCCGGCGGAGCCACCGCAGCCCACGAGGCCCAGACCAAGAACCGCAGCCGCGGAACCAGCAAAGCCCAGGAACTGCCTTCTGCTCATTTCGTTCTTCATTACAATCCACCCTTTCACACCGTGGCGGCACCCTTTGCCGCCGCCTTCGGAGATTGGCTCGGGGACTTTGCCCCTTTTGCTGATTTGTACGATACGCTATTTGGCTACTTGTTTGAACAAGTATTACTAGAGCGGTAGAAAAACTTCGGTGAACGGTAATTTCAACTTGATACTTGACAAGTTTTGTATAAACAATTATTTGTTATCAAATGCAGAGAAAACGCCCGGTCAAGCCGATGCATCGTCGGTTTGACCGGGCGTTTTCGCTTTGAGGGCATGAGTCTCGTCAGGCTGCGAGCTAGCCGGCTATCGCTTGGAGTTGACGCGGTAATGGAAGATCTCGGGATGCGTGCGGGCATGCGTGACCTCGAACAAGATGCCGTCCGAGGTGTACGACTGGCTCTCCATGACGGCGACACAGTTGTATTTGCCGAGGTCAAGATAGCTGCAGTCCTCATCGTTGGCAAGCTCGACGCTCACCGTACGGCGACTCGCCATCACCTTGACGCCGCGTTTGTGCTCCAGATAGTCGTAAATTGACTTTGCGGCGATCTCGGGCGTCAGACCCTTGGCGATCGACTCCAAAAAGTAACCATGGTCTACTTGGCGCGCATTGCCGTTAAGGCTTCGGACACGCACCACGCGAATCAACTCCTCGCCCACCTTAAAGCCCAGGCGACGAGAGAGCTGCTCGGTGCAAATCAAATGCTCAAAAGACTTAACGTCCGTCGATGCAACGGCATTGTTGCGCTTTGCAAACTCGCCAAACGACTCAACCTCTTCGAGTGCGCCCAACATGTCGGTTTCGCCCTTAAGCCAAATAACGCGCACGCCCTTGCCGTGTATGGGCTGCACAAACATCCCGTCGGCCAGCATACCCAAGGCGCGACGGACGGTATTGCGAGTACATCCGAACTCCGCGGTCAGCTCGGCTTCGGTTGGCAGCATCTCCTGAAACGCATAGGTCCCATTAATGATGCGCGAGCGTATTTCTCGGTAGATTCCTTCGTATATCGCTTTTGGCATTGTTTCACCTCTACATTATTTATTTCCGGCTAGGCACGATAGCATTTCTTAAAGTTGTTTAAACCGAATATCGGTAAAGCGACAGGATTTAACCGTTGACGGTTTCTGTCATGCCCAAATCGGTTTCGCTCAAAACTGCCGGCACGACAATCGTCTGGTCCTCTACAATGAATCCATTGTTTAAACGTTTCCCCACGCGCAACGCGCCTCGATATTCGGAAGGCAGAACATGCTGCAAAAAATCCAACGCTTTGGCGGGGCAATGTTCGCGCCCGCCATGCTGTTTTCTATATCAGGCCTCATGGTCGGCGTCTCCGCTCTCGCAACGACTGCTGACATCGTCGGCGATCTCGCCGTATACGGAACCCCTTGGTACGTTTTTTGGACCATCATCCAGCGCGGCTCGTGGACGGTCTTTAAACGCCTCCCGCTCCTTTTTGCCGTAGCGCTGCCCATCGGTCTTGCCCAAAAACAACCGGCTCGTTGCTGCCTCGAGGCTCTCGTCGCCTATTTTGCCTACTGCTTCTTTTTGAGCGAGATCATTAAGCTGAGCGGAGACAACCTTGGACTTGAGTACCCGTCATCTTTGACCTCCGCCAGCGGTATCACCGTCATCGACGGCATCAAGACGCTCGACACCGGCATTATCGGCCCGCTGGCGGTATCGGCAACCGTCGTCGCCATCCATGACCGCTTCTACGATGCAAAGGTTCCCGATTGGCTCGGCACCTTCTCGGGCTCCTCGCTGGTCTACCTCATCAGCTTTTTTGCCGTGTTTGCCCTTGCCGCTATCTCGGCCGCCATCGTGCCCTCCGTATACGCAATGACCGAAACGCTGCGCCATGCACTTACGAGCGTCGGCCCCTTTGGCGTGGGCATCTTTGTGTTTTTGGAGCGAGCGCTCGAGCCCATGGGGCTGCACCACCTGCTCTACATGCCGATCTACTACGACAACCTAGTCATTAACGACGGCATCTACGCCACGTGGAGCAGCTTGCTCCCCATCCTCTCCCATAGCACGCGCCCCCTTAATGAACTTGCGCCGTGGGCCGGTTTTACCGCCACCGGCTGGGTCAAGCTCTTTGGCCTTCCCGCCATCGCAGCCGCGTTCTACTCCACCGCAAAACCAGAGCGCCGCGCCAGCCTCAGGGTCATCCTTGTTCCCGCCATCATCGCCTCGGTGGTTTGCGGCGTTACCGAGCCACTCGAGTTTCTCTTTATGTTCACCCACCCCGGGCTCTTTTTTCTCTATGCCGTCTTATCGTCTTGCCTTGCCACAACCATGAATCTCTTTGGCATCGTCGGCATCTTCTCGGGCGGCCTCATGGAGATGGCAGCCTTCAACTTTATTCCGCTCATGCGCACGCATGCCGGTGCCTATCTTTTGGCGCTCGGTATCGGCCTTGCCTTTAGCCTCATCTTTTTTGTTAGTTTTCGAGCACTCATCTTGATCTATGACCTTAAGACGCCGGGCCGCGAGGATCATGTCGCCAATCGCGCGGCAATCGATCGTTTGACGGAAAGCGGCTTTGTCAAAGAGCAATCTCCCAATGACGAGGTCAATAGTCAATCCGATCAAGATCACGTCCTCGCTGAGCGGGTAATTCAGCTTTTAGGTGGCGTTGGCAATATCGTGGACGCAACCAACTGCGCCACGCGCCTGCGCGTCGAAGTTGCAGACCCTTCTATCGTTGCAGATAACGCGTCGTTTGTCGCGGTGGGCGCCAAAGGCCTCATCATTACGGGCAAGACCGCCCAGGTGATCATCGGCATCTCCGTTCCCCGCGTTAAAGAGCATTTTGACCAGATCATGGGCCTCGAGCCGGGATTTGTGCCCACCACCTCAGCCTCCCCTGCCGCCAGCGCAGCCCATAAGCGCGGCGATATTTGCTTCTTCGATATCGACGGAACGCTCGCCTGGCAAGACCCTCGAGCGGCACAAGAGCTTCCCGAGAGCGAGCGTGACCTGTCCCCCTATCCCAACGAGGCGGTCTCGCAGGCCATCCGCGATTTCGTTGCAAATGGCAACATGGCCTTTATCTGCACAGGACGCACCCTCAGCTGCATCCACCCCAAACTTCTTGAGCTGCCCTGGACCGGCATCGTCTGTCTTGCGGGCGGTTACGCCGAGATCAACGGACACGCAATTCGCGATCTGTCGATGACGCCCGGCATGCTGCAGCGCCTTGCCCCCTATCTTGAGCAATCGGGCGAGGTCATCCGCTTTGAGGGCCTCAACGGCGTCGTGCGCATGAGTGCCGATGCCCCCGATGCTCCCGGATACGCGCGCACCCTGGGCGACGCAGTCACGCAGCTGCAACATTACAGTGTCTACAAGATCTTGATGTCTACATCGCTCGCCAACCACATCGTTCAAGATAAGGCACTTGAGCCGCTGCTGTGCTTTAACGAGCTCGAACTCGAGGTAACCGAGATCTCGCCCCGCGAATGCACGAAGCGCGGGGGTATCCAGTCTGTACTCGACGCCCTCGATCCCCACCACGGAACCGTATACGGCATTGGCGACGCCAGCAATGACGTCTCGCTGATGAATGCCGTCGATGTCGGTATCGCCATGGGCAATGCGCCGGACTATCTCAAAAAGCGCGCCGACTACATCACCGACTCGGTCGACAAAGATGGCGTCGTCAAGGCGCTCGAGCACTTTAGGCTTATATAAGCAGCCGGCACGCGCACGCGTCCCGTTTCCCCAAATCGCCAAAACAGACGCGCCGGCAACTCCAATGTGGCAATATGGTATCTGCACACCGCAACGATGTAACCCAAGAAAGAATGCGAGAACCCGTGTCCAGTCCGTTTACCAGCTTTTTAGCCCAGCACTTTGACCAGATTAACGACTATCTGGCCACGTTCTTTGACGGACAGGCGACCTCTGCCGATATCGAGCGCTACCTGTATGCGCCGCTCTCGGCTTTTACGGCCAACGCCGGCAAGCGCCACCGCCCGCTTATCTGTATGCTCGCCGCAACCGCAGTGGGCGGTAGCTTTGAGAGCGCCCGCAGCGCCGCGGCAGCCATCGAGCATTTCCAGTCGGGCGCGCTGATCCACGACGACATCGCCGACAACGGACAGCTTCGTCGAGGCAAGCCCTGCATGCACCTTACCGAGGGCACGGGCCTTGCCATCAATTGTGGCGACCTGGCGCTCACCATGGTCACCAAGACGGTTCTCGACGACCCTACGCTGGAGTCCGACGTGAAGCTGCGCGTGCTCCACGAGCTTACCGAGATGATCGTCCGCACCATCGAGGGTCAAGCACTCGACCTGGGTTGGGTCCGTGACGGGCGCTTTGATATCTCGGTTGATGACTACCTGGACATGGCGACGCACAAGACCGCGTTTTACAGCGGAGCCACGCCGCTTGCCGCCGGAGCCATTATCGGCGGCGGCAGCGATAAGCAAATCGAAGCGCTGCGCGCCTTTGGCCTGCACACGGGCCTCGCCTTTCAGATTCAGGACGACCTGCTCAACCTTGTCGGCACTAAGGAAGCCGCCAACAAGGACTTCCGCACCGACATCACCGAGGGCA
This sequence comes from uncultured Collinsella sp., assembly GCA_902495945.1. GTDB lineage: Bacteria > Actinomycetota > Coriobacteriia > Coriobacteriales > Coriobacteriaceae > Collinsella. Next base: position 1,734 of record CABUZD010000083.1, on the reverse strand, counting down.
AGCGCACGCTTGTCGCCGTACATGCCCTCTCTGATGAGCGCCACCACGACGAGGTCGAGGCGATTCTTTCCTCGGGCACCGATGATCCCGTGCAGCTCGCACGCGCCGTGGAGATCTTCCAGGAGACCGGCTCCATCGATTACGCCCACACTTACGCGCTCGACCTGACCGCTAAGGCCAAAGCGGCCATCGAGAACGTTGAGCTTGATCCGCACGCACGCGAGCTGTTCCTCTCCATGGCAGATTTCTTTGTGGAGCGCCTTAACTAACGGGGGCTATAAAACCTGTCAGCAGCGTTTTTAGGCACAACTTGCTACACTGTTGAGTGCATGTTTATGCATCCCTTTGCGTTGTCTATCCGACAGACGCTCAAATAGTACGAATGGTACGCCGAAAGGGGTTCGTTCATGGAACCTATTACAACGGGCATGCAAGGAGCAGCCGTCGAGGACGTGCAGTCTCGTCTCCTGCAGCTCGGCTACACGATTGATGCCGCCGAAGTCACCGACAAGTACTTTGGAGCCACCACTGAGCAGGCCGTCAGCACCTTCAGACTCGACAGCGGCCTTGCTGCCGGTCATGCCGTCGATATCCCCTGTTGGAGCGCCCTTGTAGACGCTTCGTATAAGCTGGGCGACCGCACCCTCTATCTGCGCATGCCCAATTTCCATGGCGCCGATGTGCAGGCCCTGCAGCGCGCTCTCAACGTTTTGGGCTTTGCCTGTGGCGAAGACGACGGCTACTTTGGTCCGCATACCGAGGCCGCCCTGCAGCAGTTCCAGGAAAATGTCGGCCTGTTTGCCGACGGCATGGCCTTCCAGGACACCTACGCCTACATCAACCGCCTGCACCATGTGTGGGAGGGCAAGCCCTCGGTCACCGAAGCCGAGTCCCGCATCGGTTTTGCTCGCGCCGCCAACGTGCTCGAGCGCTTCCAGATTGCCGTTATCGGCGAGGACCCCATCGCACGCAGTGTTGCGTCGCGCATGTGGAATATCGCCACGGCAACGACCGACAACAGCGGCATGATGCTCTGCGACTCCGAGGTCCCAACCGACGTTGACCTGGTGCTCGAGATCGCAAGCGACGAGCTGCCCGCCGACGCCGCACCGCGCGCCACGATTGCCCTCGCCGAGTGCCACAACCTGGCCCAGCGCATCCGCACCGCCAATGTCGCCGCGCAGCAGAAGCCGGCTCGCATTCGCATTGAGCTCACGGGCATGACGCGCTACAACGGCACCTTCACGGCCAGCGACGCGCAGACACTCGCCGTACGCCTGCTCGATGGCGTTTGCGATGCCCTCGCAGATTAGGTAAACTAAACGAGTTGCTTTTGGGCAACACCACACATTGGGACGTAGTTCAACGGTAGAACTCCGGTTTTTGGTGCCGGCTGTTGGGGGTTCGAATCCCTCCGTCCCAGCCATTAAAATTGAGCGCCCTGAGTCCATAACGGCCCAGGGCGCTTTCTTGTGGGCGAGCGGAGGGATTCGAACCCGCAAGGAATCTACCTATATAAGACAGACGCCCCAGGCCCATAACGACCAAGAGCGCCTTGCATCTAGAATTATCAGCCCTGTTCCGAAAAGCGAGCCGCATGCAACAACCAAGTAACCACAGGCCCCGGGAGAGCGGGGACACCGGCTTAGGTTTATCGCGAGTTCCGCACGAACAGGAGGCCACTTAATGTGGCCTCCGTCGTGAGCAGGACTGTAGAGCAGGAAACCTAAGCCG
>CABUZD010000082.1 GCA_902495945.1 uncultured Collinsella sp. | reverse complement strand
TGAGCGCGTTGACGGGGTGAGTTTTCCTCATTTTCCCTCCCAGCGTGCGAAAGCCCTCTGTCGCCAGAGGGCTTCAGCCAATAAAGACACCCCATTAGCGTAACGAACTGGAAACAATATTCATCTATGAAAGACACTTACTCGATAAGCGTGATGAAATATGCGACGAGCGGTTAATTGTACTCAGTTTGTAGCTTTACTTTAATAAAGACGCCCTGTAATTACTGTAGCTGAATAAAGTAGCTGGGAATGCCTGAAATGAAAATCCCCTGCTGTTTGGCAAATGCATAAACAGCAGGGGAGACGATAATTGGATGAATATCATACCAATGTGGAATTACTTCTTCCGGCGGTGAATCACGTTGATCGCATAGCCGACGAGCATGGCCAAAACGATGATGATAAAGCCGAGCAGGGGATTGTCGTTCATAGGGTCCTCCTATTTTCCGAGCGGGGAGAATTCGTCGACGATGAGGTCGAGGCATTGTGGAAGCGCGCGGGCTCCAAAGACGCCCGAATTGCTGGAGATAATCTCGCCATCGAACTGCATGCCCAGCGACGGGGTGCAGGTGATCTTGGCTTCCTTGGTCTGGATGATCTTGAACTGCGGGCGCCCGAGTACCTTGCCGGCGGGGTCGAGTGCGGCGGTGATCACGGTAGGTAGCAGCTGCACGGTGCGCACGGGTTCGATGACCGCAATGTCGACCATGCCATCGTTCATACGGCAGTCGGGGAACAGGTTGATGTCGTTTTGGATGACCGAGGTGTTGCCGGCCATGCAGCAGATGCCGTCGAGCTCCTCGACAATGCCGTCATGCTCAATCGTAAAGTGCGCCACCGTGGGATTGGGCGTGGCGAGCGCGGAGAGGAAGTAGGCGATCTCGCCGATGTCGTTTTTGGTGGGGGCGGCCTTCATCATGATCTCGGCGTCGAAGCCCGAGCCGGCGATGATGATAAAACCGTGGCGCTTCTCGTTGCCGTTCTCGTCGAGCCAAAAGAGCTCACCCATGTCGACTTTGACCGTGCGACCGGCACGGCAGGCCTTGGCGAGCGCCGCTGCCTCGGGGGCATTGCCGATGTTGTTGAAGAACAGGCAGGCTGTGCCGGAGGGGAAGACGAGCGTGGGGACACCGCACCCGCGCATCTGGTCGAGCACGTTGGAGACGGTGCCGTCGCCGCCCGAAACGACCACGCGGTCAAACTCGCGCACGTCTGCCACGGCATCCTCGGGCTCCATGCCATCGCCGATAAAACGCATCACGACCTCGTCGCCGCCCTGCGCGAGGGCGTGCGTGAATGCGTAGATTTCATCTGAGCTGGGGCCCGATGCCGGGTTGTGGATGATAAGGCAGCGCATACTTACGTTCCCGTTCTGTGACTAACCGAGTATAGTTGTAAGGCAATGCCGATATCCTACCCGTGTTTTTCGGGCCTAACCTTATTCGATGGGTTGATATGTACATTTCCACACATCAGGCTCTACTCGACTTTTGCCAGCGCGCCCGTGAGTTCGACGCGATTGCCGTCGATACCGAGTTTTTGCGCGAGCGCACGTTCCATCCGCGTCTATGTTTGGTTCAGATTGCCACCCCTGCTGAGAGCGTCGCGGTCGATCCCCTGGTAATCGACGACCTATCGCCGCTGGCCGAGCTTATGGCCGACGAGAGCGTGACCAAGGTCTTCCACGCGTGCTCGCAGGATATGGAGGTCATGCTCCATACCGTGGGCGTGCTGCCACGACCGATTTTCGATACGCAGGTCGCCGCCGCCTTTTTGGGCGAGCGCCAGCAGATTTCGTATGGCGCGCTTGTTCAGACGTTCTGCGGCGTATCGCTGCCCAAGACCGAGTCACTGACCGACTGGTCGCGCCGCCCGCTGACCGATAAGCAGATTGAGTATGCGATCGATGACGTCAAGTACCTGATCGTCGCCTATACCGAGATGATGAGCCGCCTGCGCGAGCTGGGCCGTGTGGACTGGGTGCTCGACGAGCTGCGCCCGCTGGCTGACGAGTCGCACTATCGCGCCGATCGCCACGAGGCGTTCCGCAAGGTCAAGCGCATCAATTCGTGCAGCCGTCATCAGCTGGGTATCGCGCGCGAGCTCGCCGCCTGGCGCGAGGACCGCGCCGAGCGCCGTAACATCCCGCGCAAGTGGGTCATGTCCGACGACACGCTGCTAGCGCTCGTTAAGCGCAATCCCGTGCGCGTTGAGGAGTTCCGTAGCATTCGCGGTACCGATCAATTGGGGGAGCGCGACGTGGACGGTGCGCTCATGGCCATCAAGCGCGGTGCGAGCTGTCCGCACGATCGCCTGCCGCTCTTGGTGCGCGGACATCGTCAGATTTCGCCGGAGCTGGAGAGCGTGACTGACCTTATGTATGCGCTTATCCGCCTGGTTGCCGAGCGCTCAGGCGTTGCGACCTCGGTCATTGCCTCGCGCGATGACCTGGCCGACTACATTGAGCATCCCGAGCAGAGCCGCCTGCGCGAAGGTTGGCGCTTTGAGCTTGTGGGCTCGCGCCTAGACGATCTGCTTTCCGGCAATATGGGGTTGACGGTGAAGGACGGCAAAATCGAGCTCCTGTAGGGAAGCCTAGCCGGTTGAGTGGGTAAAATGCCTCCAACGTGTAACTCGACTCGGAGGAATTCGCATGCCTTATTACTATGGATACGGCTTTGGCATCGACCCGCTGTACCTGCTGGTTGTTCTTGTCTGCACGGTGCTTGGCCTTGCCGCACAGAACTATATCAACTCGACGTACAAAACCTGGTCCAAGGTTCGCTCGGACGGCGATACGGGTGCCACAGTCGCTCGCCGCATGCTCGATGCCAACGGTTGTAGCGCCGTGGGTATCAAGGGTGTCGCTGGCGAGCTCACCGACCATTACAACCCGCAGGACAACAACCTGTATCTGTCGGATGCCAACCGTTCGGGCGGTTCGGTCGCAAGCGTTGCCGTCGCCTGCCACGAGGCGGGCCATGCCGCCCAGCGTCAAAGCGGCTATGCCATGATGAAAGTGCGTACCGCCCTCGTGCCGGTCGTCAACTTTACCCAGAACACCTGGACCATCGTGTTACTCTTGGGCCTGTTTATGAACATTGCCGGGCTCACGACCCTCGCGTTGATCTTCTTCTCGTTTAGTGTGCTGTTCCAACTCGTTACGTTGCCTGTCGAGATTGACGCCAGCCGACGTGCTGTGGCGTACATCGAGCAGTCGGGCATGAGCTCCAAGCAGGTCAACGGCGCCAAGAAGGTACTGACGGCAGCCGCGCTTACCTATGTGGCTGCAGCGCTCACTTCGATCATTCAGTTGCTCTACCTTATGGCTCGCTACAACAGAAACTCCAACCGATAACAAATGGGACAGGCAGGCGCCGCGGGGATTCGTGTCCTCGCGGCGCTGTACTATGTGTTGGACTTAATTTCGCACGGGGCCGGAGCCTCTGTGCTCGATAACGAAAGGAGGCTGCGTGGCAGGCTGGAACCTAACCGGTAATGCCGTTTCCGCCGAGTTCGACGGTTCGGACGAGCAAGAGCGCAAGGAGCTCAGCGTGAGCCAGGCGGTGGAGATTGCCGCCGGTGCGCTCGATGCCATTCCGCAGCTGAGCGTCTTGGGCGAGGTCACGGGTTTTCGTGGTCCTAACGCCCGAAGCGGCCACTGCTATTTCCAGATCAAGGACGATTCGGCCGCCGTTGACTGCATCATTTGGAAGGGTGCCTATCTCAAGCGCACGTTCGATCTGCGCGACGGTATGCAGGTGAGCTTTAAGGGCAGCTTCAATCTCTATAAGGCTACGGGCCGCATGAGCTTTGTCGCTCGCTCGTTTTCGCTGGCGGGGGAGGGTCTGCTGCGTCAACAAGTGGCGCAACTGGCCGAAAAGCTACGCCGTGAGGGTCTGATGGACGAAGCGCGCAAGCGCCGCATCCCGGTGTTCTGCTCCCGCGTGGCGGTCGTCACCTCGCTTTCGGGTGCCGTAATCGACGACGTCAAGCGCACATTGCGTCGTCGCAACCCGCTCGTCGAGCTCGTCTGCGTGGGTGCCAAGGTACAAGGCGAGGGTGCGCCGACAGAGCTCATTGAGGGCCTGCGCCGCGCCGCTTCCATTACGCCGGCGCCCGACTGTATTTTGTTGGTGCGCGGCGGCGGCTCCTTTGAGGACCTCATGACCTTTAATGACGAGGAGCTTGCCCGCGCGGTGGCGGCTTGTCCCGTGCCCGTGGTGACCGGCATTGGCCATGAGCCCGATACCTCGATTTGCGACATGGTGAGCGACCGTCGCGCCTCCACGCCTACGGCGGCGGCCGAATCGGTGGCGCCGGCTATGACGGAGTTGGCCGATGTGCTCGAGGCGCGCTATCAACGTCTGGGTGCTGCGATGGCATCGATGATTGGGTCGGCCCAGGTCGACCTGGAGATGCTCGATCAGCGCGGTCGCCGTGCCTGGGATACCTATACGGCTCGCTTGGGCGATGCGCTCGATGCGGCTGCGTGCCGCCCGTTCCTCAACGACCCAACGTTTATGGTTGAGCGTCGCGAGTCTGAGCTTGCCCTGACGGCCGATCGTTTGTCCGGCGCCATAACGCGTTCGGTTGGGGCATTCCGCTCCAACTTTGAGCGTCTGCCCGAGCGCTTGATCGCAAGCACCTCAGGACTCGATGGCAAGCGCCATGCGCTCACGCTCGCAAGCTCCCGCCTGGAGTACCAGGGGCGCACGATGCTCAACAAGCCAGCATCCGACCTGGGCCGTGCGGCAGCCTCGCTCGATGCCCTGTCGCCGCTCAAGGTGCTTGCCCGTGGTTATTCCATCGCGTACAGCGATGATGGGGTGGCCACGAGCGCCAAGACCTTTAAGCCCGGTGACGCCATTCGCGTGCGCATGGCAGACGGCAACGTGGCGGCAACGGTCGATACGGTCGAGTAGGCCGCGTTTCATAGCGATAAACCTTTAGGAAAGGAAACAGATATGGCAGAGAAGACCCCGGTCGAGCAGCTTACGTACAAGCAGGCTTCACAGGAGTTGGAGCTCATCATCCGCAGCTTGGAGTCGGGTGATATGGAGCTCGAGGAGTCGCTTGAGAGCTATACCCGCGGCGTCGAGCTCCTCAAGAGCCTGCGTACCCGCTTGTCCGATGCCGAGCAGAAGGTCTCGGTGCTCCTGAAGGACGTCGACGGCAACGACGTGCTCGCCGACGGCGAAGCCGCCAACACCGACGACAACCTTTCGTTCTAACCATCCCGACCAAATATAATTACCTTGGTCTGTGAGAAAGGAACCAACCATGTGTGATTGCATCTTCTGCAAAATTGCCAACCACGAGATCCCCTCGACCGTCGTCTACGAGGATGACCAGGTCATCGCGTTCGACGACCTCAATCCCCAGGCGCCGGTCCACACGCTCGTGATCCCCAAGAAGCACTACAGTGACATCGCCGATAACGTGCCCGCCGAGACCATGGGCGCCATGGCCCACGCCATCCAGGAGGTCGCCAAGGCCAAGGGTCTGGAGGACGGTTTCCGCGTCATCTCCAACAAGGGCGTCAACGCCGGTCAGACCGTCATGCACTTCCACATGCACGTCCTCGGCGGCAAGAACCTGGGCGAGAACCTCATCTGAGGACGCACGGCCCGTCGCCTTGGCTGCCTTTGGAGTAACCTATGCAGTTTTCTCAACTCGAATACCTTCAAGCGGTAGCGAACTACGGCGGCGTGCGCAAAGCGGCTCGCGCCGTTCACGTGAGCCCACAGGCTGTCTCGTCGGCAATTAAGAAACTGGAGTCTGAGTATCAGAACGTTTTGCTCAATCGATCGGCGGGGGAGGCTGTTTTGTCTCCGGCGGGCAGAGAATTTGCGCGTCGTGCACGCGTGATCCTGGCACAAGTCGACGATCTCAAAAAGTACACCCAATCGGGGAACGGTGGCGTTTCGCCCGACGGCCACTTTCGTCTTTACGTCCCCTGTCTTCACGGGCGGGGGCGTCTTTTTTCCGAAAACTGGTACGACTCGTTTGAAAGCTCGCACCCTCAGATTCACCTTGATGTGTGGCATCAGCCAACGGCTACATGCTTTGAATCACTTGTGCTTGGCATTTCGGATGCGGCCATCTCATTTGAGGAACCAAGGGACAGTGTCCTTTCTTCGAAATACTTGGGTGAAAAGGAGCTCAAGGTTCTTTCGTGCCCAGCGGGTCATCAATCTGTGGGTGCTATGACCGTTCGTGAGTTACTGGGCGGCAGGTTAGCTGTTCCCATTAATTTGTCGCCCTGTCTCAATGCGATCAATCAATGCCCCGAAGCTCAGCTGGTTAATTTCCGCTTCCGCGACGTCGAATACGGAAACAGAGCGCAGGCTGAGTTTCTTCAAGCCGGGGGATTGATATTGGGTTTTTCTGGCTCTTCTCTCGCATCAGATGGGTCGGAAGTGAGCGAGTACTCTATTGAAGGTTCGCATGACGTAGCCTTGCCCATCTACTTTTGCTATCGACAAAATGCCTGGACCGATCGACACCAGACGGTATTTCTTCACCTATTGCGTCATCTTGCTTCGTGAGGCCATTTGGCCTCGTGTCGTCAAGTGAATGTTGACGCCTTGTAACACATGACTGACGGCTTTGCCCTCATGCTTTTCCAAGATTCCGATTTAGATTGTTGACTCTTGGAGGGCGGAGCATGAAAAACCGTACGGTTTTGCTTTATATGACGTTTGTTTTTCTGTCGAACTTCAGCACCATTTTGTATTTTCTGACGGTTTACCTTGAATTCGTCGGATTCTCGATGGTGGCGATTTCTAGCATGATGATTGCATATCAAGTGAGCAAGTTCATCCTTGAAGTTCCCACTGGCTATATTGCCGATAGGTTTGGACGAAAGACAAGTGGTCTCGTTGGCGTCGTGGGGATGCTTGGATACTACGCCGCCCTGCTTCTCGTCCGTTCTCCTCTGCTTTTAATCGGCGCGTTTGCTCTCAAAGGTTTTGCCGCTGCATGTATGAGCGGGTCCATGGAAGCGATTTACATTGACAGCGTCTCTCTGGACCAGCTCGTAAGGCTTAATGTCGTTGAGCGATTTGTTTTCTATGCCTCTTATGCCCTCTCCGCTTGTGTGGGCGGTTTCATTTCGTCCGCTGACGCGTATCTCATTGGTCTTTTGGCGGATATCATCGCAATGGTGTTGACGTTGGTTGTCGTTGTCTGCATTCCTGAGATGCGAAGAGGGGACACTACAGCGACACCTAAGCGTGGAATTAGCCCGAAGATGATCGGTGCCGCTATTGCGCGTAACGGCATTCTTCGTTCAGCGTTCATCATGGACTGCTCTCAGGCATTTGCTTTTGTCGCCCTGGAAGACTTTTTCTCACTGTTGCTTGCGGGTCGCGGAATGAATGCCGTCGCTTCGGGTGTGATCATTGCGGTCCAGCTTCTTGCCTCGGCCTCCATGGGGCTTATT
>CABUZD010000081.1 GCA_902495945.1 uncultured Collinsella sp. | reverse complement strand
GTCGTTGGTGATGCGGCTGAGCACGTCGCCCTTGCTGTGGCCGTTGAAGTAGCTCATCGGCACGACGGCAATCTTGGCGGCGATTTCCTTGCGCATACGGTAACAAATCTTTTGCGTGACGCCGGTCATGAGCCAACCCTGGATGAGGCTGCAAACAGAGCTTGCCAGATACAGGCAGAGCAAAAAGCCGAGCGTCTTGGCGATCCAGCCAAAGTCGACATCGCCGGTGCCGTTGACCTTGGCGACCAGGCCCTCGAACAGCTTGGTCGTAACCTGGCCGAGCACCTTGGGCCCCACAATGTTAAAGATGACCGAGCACACGGCAAAGGCGACGGCGGCAAACACGGCAATCTTGTGTTGGCCGATATAGCCGAGCAGCTGCCTCATGGTGCCCTTAAAGTCCTTGGCCTTTTCGCCACGGCGCATGCCACCCATGCGGCCCATGGGACCACGCTGGCGGGTGGGCTTGGGAATCTGAGTCTTGGTCTCGTCTGCCATTAGCACTCGCCTCCTTCCGTGACGGCTGCAATTTCTTCTTGGGTAAGCCCCAGCTCCTCGGCGGAAAGCTGCGACTGTGCGATCTCCAGGTACGCCGGGCAGCTGCGCAGCAGCTCCTCGTGCGTGCCGGTGCCCACCACGTGGCCGTCGTCGAGCACGATGATCTGGTCGGCGTGCATGATGGTTGCAATGCGCTGGGCCACGACCACGAGCGCGGCGTCGGTAACGTTTTTGGCAAGCTCTTCGCGCAGGCGAGCGTCGGTCTTGTAGTCGAGGGCGCTAAACGAATCATCGAACACCACGACCTCGGGCTTTTTGGCCAACGCGCGGGCGATGGCCAGGCGCTGGCGCTGACCACCCGAAACATTGGAGCCGCCCTGGCTGATGGGGGAGTCGTAGCCGCCCTCGCGCTCGGCGATAAAGTCCTCGGCCTGTGCGATGCGCGCGGCCTGGCGCATGTCATCATCGCTCACCATGTTGCCGGCAAACTTGAGGTTGCTCTCGACAGTGCCCGAGAACAGGCGACCCTGCTGCGGGATGTAACCAATGCGTCGGCGCAGCTCGGAAAGGGTCATGTCACGCACGTCGATGCCGTCGAGCGAAATGCTGCCACCCGTGACGTCGTACAGGCGCGGAATCAGCTGTACGAGCGTGGACTTGCCCGAGCCCGTGGAGCCAATGATGCCGAGCATCTGGCCGGCGTGCGTGGTGAAGTTCACGCCGCTGATGACGTCGGCGCGGGCATCGGGATACTGGAAGCTCACGTCACGGAAGGTGAGCTCGCCGCGCGGCGCGCTGGCCGCGGGCAGTTTGGGCGAGACGGGGTCGTTGATACTCGTGGGGCAGGTGATGACCTCTTCCACGCGCTCGGCTGCGACCTCGGCGCGGGGCAGGATGACCGACACCATGGTGAGGATCATAAACGCCATGACGATCTGCATGGTGTAGGAGATAAACGCCATCATGTTACCGACCTGCATCACGCCGTCGGACACGCCCTGGGCGCCAAACCAGACGATAAGCACGGTGATGCAGTTCATGACGAGCATCATGAGCGGCATCATAAAGCTCATGGCGCGGTTGGTGTAGAGCTGCGTGGTCATCAGGTCGAGCGAAGCCTTGTCAAAACGCTCGAGCTCATGTTCCTCGCGGTTGAACGAGCGGATGGGCATAAGGCCGTCGAGCAGCTCGCGGGCGGTAAGGTTCACGCGGTCCACGAAGCTCTGCATCTTTTTGAACTTGGGCATGGTGAGGCCCATGAGCACGCCGACAACGGCCGAAACCGCGATGATGGCCACGGCGATGGTCCACTCCAGACCGGTATGGTTGGCCAGGACGCGCATGACGGCGACGATGCCCATGACGGGGGCCATCAGGCACATGCGGATAAACAGGGTTGCGGCCATCTGGATCTGCTGAATGTCGTTGGTGCAGCGGGTGATGAGCGAGGCCTGGCTAAATTTGCCAACCTCGGCCGGCGAGAAGTGCATAACCTTGTCGAAGGTCTCGCGGCGCAGGTCGCGGGCGATGGAGCAGGCGGTACGCGAAGCCACGGCACCGGTCAGGATGGTGGCGACGAGCGACACCAGGCACAGCCCAAACATCGTGGTCGCCATGCGGCTCAGGTAGGCGTTCTGCACGTCGGCGGGGTCGATGCCCTGTGCCTTGTACTCGTCCTGTACATAGCTCACGGCGCGCTGGGTGACGATGGAGCCCGACATGGAGCCCATTTTGTCTGCCATTTGGTTGGCGCCCTCGACGAGCTTGCTTTGGTCTACCAGACCGCCCTTGACACCCAGGCGCAGGCTCTTCATGGTGATCTTGCCGCCGTCGGCGTCGATCTGCTTTTGCATGTTCTGCGCCGCCGCGGCTTTCTGCTGCATCTCGGCGAGCTGCTCGGGCGTCATCGCTGCCATTTGCTCGGGGGTGGGCATGGCCTGGGCAGCGTTGTTGTCTTTCTCACCGGACGATCCCATCATGTCGCCCATGGAGTCGGCGTCGATGCCCTGGTTGAGCGAAAGAACGACAGTCTCGGGCAAGCTCATAATGTCGGCAATCTTGCCTCCATCGGCGCGCTCTTCCTCGGTGCCCTTGTACGTTCGAATGCCGTTTTTGTCAGCCTTGCTAAACACGGCCTCCACAGCTTTGGCGTTCTTGGCGCTCATAAAAAGCTCAAGGTCATCGAGCGATTCGGAGCGAATGGTGTCGGGCACGGGCGAGGCGATGCCGCCTTGCTGCACGCCCACGTCGACGATGTCGCTCATATAGGTAGGCAGTGCCAGATCGGCGTTGCAGCTGATTACGATAAGTACGATGGCTGCGAACAGTGCCAGGATATGCTTTTTAAAGAGCTTGAGAATCCTCACTCGGCATCTCTCCTTTCTTGATTGTGGTCGATAATTTCGTTGAGACGCCTTAGAAGACGCACCATCTCTTGGGTATCTGTTTCGCCGAGCTGCTCGAGGAAGGCCGCGGTGCGCTCCTCAAATTCCCGACGTTTGATTTTGAGATCCTGGAATCCCTTGTCGGTCATCGTGACGTGTACGCGACGACGGTCGGTCTTTGAATGCTCGCGCTCGACCCAGCCCTTGGCTTCGAGAGCGCGTAGGATATTGGCGATGCGGGCACTCGAGACCCAGGCGCGATCTGCGAGTTCGCTCGGCGTGAGCGAACCGCCAGCGAGCATGAGGGCGCGCATGACGGCCATCTCGCCGCCGAGAGCTTTGTCCGCAATGCGCGAAATGCGCTGATGCATGCTGCCAAACTCGGTAAGGAGCTGACGCCCAAGCTCATGGAAGTCGGTATCTTCCACCGAAAACCCCTAACACTAGAAACTATTTTCGGTGGAAGATGATACCCCAGCTCAACTATTCCATTCGGTAGATTTCTAGGCATGTCCCAAAAATCTACTTGGCCGCTAGGAAATATAAAGAGCGTATAAAGACTTAAAATAATTCAATAATTGTAGCGTTTCAAAGAATTACCATGCACACGGTTAGGCGAGGGGTTGTCACCACCATGACGACTGGGACTCATATAATCGCCACGTGCGATGCTCCAACTTCCCGCAAGGAGACACCTTACATAAAGGGGGATGGAGTCATGGCATTTGACTTCACGGGCAAGACCGCGATTGTCACGGGTGGCACTCAGGGCATTGGCCTCGAGATCGCCAAGGGCATCGTCGCGGGCGGCGGACACGTCGCGCTCATCGCAAGGAACGCTGCTAAGGGCGAGGCCGCTGTGGCCGAGCTTGGCGAGGGCAACAAGTTCTATCAGCTCGATGTCGCCGATGCGCCCAAGGCGCGCGAGACCGTCGAGCAGATTTTTACGGACCTGCCGCAAACCAACATCTTGATTAACTGCGCTGGCGTCATCAGCACCAAGAAGTTCGACGAGATCGATGACACCGAGTGGCGTCGCACCATCGACATCAACCTCAATGGCACCTTTACCATGATGAACGCCGTGTACCCGCACTTTAAGGCGGCCCATGCCGGCACTATCGTCAACGTGAGTTCCGTTGCGGGCAAGATCGGTGGCGGCCTGCTCGGCACCGCTGCCTACGCCAGCTCCAAGGCCGGTGTTAACGGTCTAACCAAGGCAGTCGCCAAGGAAGGCGGCAAGTTTGGTGTCCGCTGCAACGCCGTGTGCCCGTCGCTCACCCTTACCGATATGACCTCGATTCTCTCTGACGAGAACTCTCAGCGCATCATCAACGGTATTCCTCTGGGCCGCGCCGCCCAGGCCAGCGAGCCTGCGCAGATGGTGCTGTTCTTCGCTTCCGACCTCGCCAGCTTCGTGAACGGCGAGATCGGTGACTGCGACGGCGGCATCGTCCTGGACGGGTAATACCCCGCGATGATTATTCGGCGACGGCTCCTGCGACTCGGGACCGTCGCCTTCTTTCTGACATAGGCGCGTGCGGCTACGATTCGCATGCATCCAAAGGAGATATATATGAGTGAATCGACTGCGGTGGAGGCGCCGGCGGCAAAGGAGCCGTTCTTTAAGATGTCCTCCATCCCGGGTGCCAATATTTTGGTGCCGCTTTTGCTGGGCTGCCTGCTCAACACGCTATTCCCCGACCTGTTCAAAACGCTCGGCAGCTTTACGCTTGGTATGACCCAGCAGGGCGCAGGCCCGCTCGTGGGCGCTTTTTTGCTCATCGTCGGTACGACGATTTCGTTTAAGAGTGCTCCTGCCGCCGCTGCACGCGGCGCCATCATCATCGCCGTCAAGCAGATCGTGGTCGTTGCCGTGTCGCTGCTCATCCTTTATGTGTTCAACGACAACCTGTTTGGCATCTCTGCCATGGTGATGCTGGCGGCTTGCACCGGCGCCAACAACGCTATGTACGCTGGTCTGATGGGCACCATGGGCAATGAGGCCGAGCGTGGCGCCGTCGCCATCACCACGCTGGTTGTCGGCCCTCCGGTCACGATGATCGTGCTCGGCGCTGCCGGTCAGGCCCCGATCGGCTGGTCGCTCGTGGGCGCCATCCTGCCGATCGTCGTCGGCATTATTCTGGGCAACCTGTTCCCGAGCTTTAAGAAGATGATGGCACCGGCACTTTCCGCCATCATCGTGCTCGTCTTCTTTGCCATGGGCTCGACCATGACCTTTGGCCAGCTCATTAATGGCGGTCTTCCCGGCATTCTGCTCGGCGTGATCTGCTCGGTGGTCTTTGCAATTCCCGTCATCGCGGTCGATAAGCTCACGGGTGGTACGGGTGTCGCAGGTGCGGCCATTTCGAGCTGCGCCGGAGCCAATGTGGCCACGCCTGCTGCCATGGCAAGCGTCAACGGGGCCATGTACGGTGGCGCCGTGCTCGCGACGGCTACGGCACAGGTTGCTGCCTGCGCAATCGTGACGGCTATTTTGACCCCGCTGGTCACCAGCTGGTGCTACAAGCATTTTGAGGGCCAGGGCAACAGCAAGGCAACGACCGACAAGGCCGCTGCAGCCGCCTAATGCCAAGCGGCAATCAAAGCTAAAAACTAGCTACGCCACAGGGCGGCCACGGGGGATCCCGTGGCCGCCCTGCAGTTTCTGTAGGGTCTCTGGGACACTTTACCCTGCTAAAGCTGGCATAACAGCTAGAGCGAACGTCGTACAAAGGCAAGGAAAAATACCATACAAATCGGTGAACGGTAGTTGTTCGCGCTCGCATTTCCTGCGGGTTTGAAAAAAACGCCTTTATGATATAAAAAAAGAAACATATAACAGCCCAGATGGAGAGGGTCTCTATGTTATCCTTCTCAAACGGGTGAAATCTTGGGTTTTGGGTTGCAGTTCCAAGGTGGACAAACGTTTTTCCCTGTACCAACGTGTGGTGAAGAACGGAAGAAGCCGGTAGTGCAGCCGATAATTCAAGAATTCAATAAGCAGCGGTGTGAGAGAGCGCCGCATTACACGTAACTAGGAGCGTGGTTACACAATGCAGGAGGCATGGGAAGGCTTCAAGGAAGGCATTTGGACGGGAGAGGTTGACGTCCGAGACTTCATCCAGAAGAACTACACCCCCTACGAGGGCGACGAGTCGTTCCTCGCCGGCCCGACCGAGCGTACCAAGGAGCTGTGGGGCGAGGTTCTCGACCTGCTGCTCAAGGAGCGCAAGCAGGGCGGCGTCCTCGATATGGACACTAAGACCGTCACGGGTATCGTGAGCCACCCCGCTGGCTACATCGATAACGCCCATCGCGAGAAGGAGACCATCGTTGGCCTCCAGACTGACAAGCCGCTCAAGCGCGCGCTGCACGTCAACGGTGGTATCCGCATCGCTTGCCAGGCTGCCAGCCAGCACGGCTACAAGGTCGACGAGAACGTTGTCGAGCGCTACACCTTCGAGCGCAAGACCCACAACGCCGGCGTCTTCGATGTTTACACCCCCGAGATGCGTGCTTGCCGTTCGGCCCACATCATCACCGGTCTGCCCGATGGCTATGGCCGCGGCCGCATCATCGGCGACTACCGTCGTGTCGCCCTGTACGGTGTCGACTACCTGATCAAGGACAAGGAGGCCCAGAAGGCTTCCACCCCGACGGTCATGACCGCCGACAACATCCGCGATCGTGAGGAGCTGCAGGAGCAGATCCGCGCCCTCGGCGAGCTTAAGATGATGGCCGAGACCTATGGTTTCGATATTTCCAACCCTGCTACCAACACGCAGGAGGCCATCCAGTGGATGTACTTCGCCTACCTCGCTGCCGTTAAGGAGCAGAACGGTGCCGCTATGTCCATCGGCCGTACCTCCACGTTCATCGACATCTATGCTGAGCGCGACCTTGCCAATGGCACCTTCACCGAGGAGCAGATCCAGGAGTTCGTGGATCACTTCATCATGAAGCTCCGCATGGTCAAGTTTGCCCGTACCCCCGAGTACCAGGCCCTGTTTACCGGCGATCCGCAGTGGGTCACCGAGTCCATCGGCGGCATGGGTGTTGACGGCCGTACGCTCGTTACCAAGATGAGCTACCGCTACCTGCACACGCTCGAGAACATGGGCACCAGCCCCGAGCCCAACATGACCGTTCTGTGGTCGACCCGTCTGCCCGAGAACTTCAAGAAGTTCTGCGCCAAGACTTCTGTCGCCAGCTCCTCGATCCAGTACGAGAACGACGACCTCATGCGCGTTTACCACGGCGACGACTACGGCATCGCCTGCTGCGTGTCCTCCATGCGCATTGGTAAGGAGATGCAGTTCTTCGGTGCCCGCGCCAACCTGGCCAAGTGCCTGCTGTACGCACTCAACGGCGGTGTTGACGAGGTCTCCAAGAAGCAGGTCGGCCCCAAGTATCGCGCCGTCGAGGGCGATACGCTCGATTACGACGACGTTGTGGCCAAGTACAACGACATGATGAAGTGGCTCGCTGGCGTGTACGTCAACTCGCTGAACATCATTCACTACATGCACGACAAGTATTGCTACGAGCGCATCCAGATGGCTCTGCACGACAAG
>CABUZD010000080.1 GCA_902495945.1 uncultured Collinsella sp. | reverse complement strand
GCAGGTAAGATTGAAGGGCCTGACCCCGGAGGAGTTCCGGAATCAGGCCCTCGCGGCCTAGTCGCTATTTAGGGCGTCCAAGATTTGGGGCGCAGTTCAATTTGATCGGACGGGCTTCTTGGTGGGTATCATGGTTGGACGATCATAAGGAGGTTTTCCCTACATGGATTTGTTTGAGCCGATTCTTCATTTCTTTGAGCAACGGTGGGTCCACAACATCATCTGGGCCGTCATCTTGGCGATAGGCACCGCCGTCGCCACCAAGGTCGTATCCAAGACCCTGCGTCACCTGCTCAATCGCGACGACAACCCGCTTCCAGCATCGAGCATCTTCATCAACATCGCACGCGCCGTCATCTGGATGATCGGCGGCAGCTTTATCCTCGACAACTGCTTTGGCATTAACGCAAACGCGCTCGTCGCCGCTCTTGGCGTCGGCGGCATCGCCATCTCGCTCGGCTTTCAGGACACGCTGTCAAACCTTATTGGCGGCATGCAGGTTACGTTTATGGGCATCATCAAGCCCGGCGACAATATCGAGGTCGGCGGCGTGTCGGGCGTGGTCCAGGACATCACCTGGCGCCACACGACCATCGAAGATGCCTGCGGGCAGACCATCATCGTCCCCAACTCCAACATCTCCAAGAACACGCTCGTGCATTTGATGCCCTTTGGACGCGTGGCTGTGCCCGTTGCCGTAAAGGACACGTCCAAGTGGGCCTCGCTCGACGCGCTGGCAGACGAGCTGACCAGCGCCACCAAGGCCGCCGTGCTTCCCATCTCGGGCTTTGACAAGGAGCCGTATGTGCTCTTTAGCGAGATCGGCGACTTTGGCATTAAGGGCAAGATCATCTTTATCGTCAGCGACGACAGCACCACTTTCACCGCTGCCGACGCCTGCATCCGCGCCATCGCCCCCATCATTGCCTAAACCATCACAAAGGGGACAGGCACCTTTGTTGTGGTTTTCATTCGTGGTACCATGGTTCATATAGTTGTTTAAACGACTAAGGGAGCAACATCATGGAAGAGGCCTACCGTCAAGCACGCAAGCGCGGCGAGCAAGGACGTCGACGCGCCATTAGTCAAAGCGAGTATCCGTACCTCACGGACCTCGATAGCTTGGTTGCCCAGCTCCCCTTAGGCCAGCGAGAGAATGTCGGCCTGAGAGACATTCCGCTCGAAATGGTCGTCGGTACGGTTACCAAGGGCCGTCAGTCCGCCTTTTCATGCAACTTTATGCCCCTGCTGCCGTTTGGCACCGAGTTCGCCCGCAAGTGGTCCAACCTCTACGACATCCAGGTAACCGAGGGTTATCGCGACCCCATCATCGTCACCGAGTTCATGCATCGGTTCTATGTCCAGGAAGGCAACAAACGCGTCAGTGTCCTCAAATTCCTGGACGCCCCGACGGTTTCGGCCAAGGTCACCCGTCTCTACCCCGGCACATGGGATTCCGTCGAAAGCCGCCTGTACGGCGAGTTCTGCGCGTTTTGGCGCGTCTGCCCCCTATACGAGATCGAGTTCTCGCGTGAGGGAAGCTACGAGACGCTCGCCAAGATGCTCGGTCAGAACCTTATCGAAAAATGGCCGCAGAAAAAGGTCGACTACCTGCGCCACACCTTCCTGCTCTTTAAGCGCGCCTACCTTCGCGCAGGCGGCGACCACCTGGACATTACGCCTGCCGACGCCATGCTCGTGTACCTCAATGTGTACAACCAGGACCGCCTGCTGGATACGCCAACGGATATCGTCGTAAACCGCCTGTGCAAGATCTGGCGCGAGCTGGTCATCGCCGGCAAAAATGACGAGGACAAGGTTGATCTTGTCGAAGCACCGAGCGTCGATGAGGAAGAGTCGCCCGCCAAGTCCACCTCCGGCGTGCTCAACTTCTTTATGGGCAAGACCGTCTATTCGGCGGCCAACCCCCTGCGCATCGCCTTTATCCATGAGTTCCCCTGTGCGACGTCGAGCTGGGACAGCCTGCACGACCAAGGGCGTCAGTATCTCGATGAGCACTTTGACGGTATCGTGCACACCGAGGCGTTCGAGGACTGTCACGATCCGGACGTGTTCTACGCCGCCGTGGAAACGGCTGTCAAACATGGAGCAAACGTCATCTTCTCGACCTCGCACCGCCTGATGGAATACACGCTCAGGGCTGCCGTTGAGTATCCCCAGGTTCGGTTCCTCAACTGCTCTATCGGCCTTCCCCATCAAAGTGTCCGTTCGTACTTTGGCAAGATGTACGAGGCCAAGTTCCTCCTGGGCGCCCTTGCCGCCAGCATGGCGGACAACCACCGCATCGGCTACCACGCGTCGGTCTTCGCCTCGGGCGCGCTCAGCGAGATCAACGCCTTTGCGATTGGCGCCTCGCTGCTCGACCCCCGTGCGCAAATTATCCTGACTTGGGGCGATGTGCCCGCCGGAGGCCTTACCGAGGCCATGTGCCGCGAAGGTGTAAGCGTCATGACCGGCGCCGACATGTCAAAGTCGCTCGAAGACCCCACGGCCTACGGACTTCACCGCCTGGTCGATGGCAAGGTTACCGGCATTGCCATGCCGGTATGGAACTGGGGCCGATACTACGAGCTTATCGTGCGAAGTCTACTGCATGGCACCTGGGATGAGACCAGTGACGCCAGCCAGGTTCGCGCCGTCAACTACTGGTACGGCATGAGCTCGGGCGTTATCGACATTCGCTACGCTCCGGGCCTGCCCTATCAGACGCGCAAGCTTGTTCAACTCCTCCGCAATGGCATCGTCGAGGGCTCCATCAATCCATTTGGCGGCGAACTCCACAGCCAAGACGGCGTGGTGCAGATCGAGGGCTTTCCCCCACTGCCGAGCACGCAAATCGTTGAGATGGACTGGCTGGCCGACAACGTGGTGGGCACCATTCCGCAACTCGACGATGAGCCGAAAGTCCCTGCCCTATGAAAATCCTTGCCATAGCCGATACCGAAGAACGATGCCTTTGGGAGTGCTTTCGCAAGGAACGCTTTGAGGGAGTCGACCTGATTTTGTCCGCCGGCGATCTGGACCCGGACTATCTTGAGTTTTTGGTTACGGTCATCAACAAACCGCTCATCTACGTGCGCGGCAATCACGATGACCGCTACGCACGTCATGCACCGGGTGGATGTATCTGCGTAGAGGACAGCGTGTACACGTACCGAGGGATTCGCATTGCGGGCCTTGGCGGGTCCATGCGTTATCGCGACGGCGCCAACATGTACACCGAACGCGAGATGTCCAAGCGCATGCGTAAGCTGTCGCGTAAGGTTAGGATGGTCGGCGGGTGCGACATTCTGCTTACCCATGCACCCGCCGCCGGTATGGGTGATCTGGACGATCTGCCGCATCGAGGATTCGAGTGCTTTAACACAGCACTCGAATCCTGGAATCCCGACTACATGGTGCACGGGCATGTGCACCAAAGCTACGGTTGCGATTTTCAGCGCGAGCGTCAGCATGTGTGTGGAACGACGATCATCAACGCCTGCGGCTATACGCAGTTTGAGCTCGACCAGACGCACTACCCCATCCGCGGCTGGCAAGCAGCTTGGCTCAACTCACAAACCATGCGCCGCGAGCTCAAACGCCACGAAGCCATCGAGCCCTCAACGGCCAGAACACCCTGGTAACCACCACAAAGAGGACACTGTCCCCTTTGTGGTGCCTTTGACGCGATAGCAAGAAACCCGGTCCTGCACAAGGCAGAACCGGGTTTCTTTAGCAATGCTTGCTGTACTCAGGCAGTAACTAGCAGTTACTCAGCCAGGAAGTCACGCTGGACAGCGGGATCGACCTTGACGCCAGGGCCCATGGTGGAAGACACGGAGATGGACTTGACGTACTTGCCCTTAGCAGAAGAGGGCTTGACGCGCAGAATCTCGGTGTACAGGGCAGCGTAGTTCTCGACGAGCTGCTGCTCAGAGAAGGACTTCTTGCCCAGGGGCACGTGGCAGATGCCATAGCGGTCAGCGCGGTACTCAACGCGGCCAGCCTTGAGCTCGGAGACCATCTTGGCGACGTCCATGGTCACGGTGCCGAGCTTGGGGTTCGGCATGAGGCCACGGGGACCAAGGATCTTACCGATGCGGCCAACCTTGGCCATCATGTTCGGCGTAGCGATAGCGGCGTCGAAGTTGATCTCGCCCTTCTGAATCTGGGCGACGAGCTCGTCGGAACCGATGATGTCGGCGCCGGCAGCCTCAGCCTCGCGGGCCTTCTCGCCCTCGGCGAAGACGGCAACACGAACGGTCTTGCCG
Source organism: uncultured Collinsella sp. (assembly GCA_902495945.1). Classification (GTDB taxonomy): domain Bacteria; phylum Actinomycetota; class Coriobacteriia; order Coriobacteriales; family Coriobacteriaceae; genus Collinsella. The sequence goes on along the minus strand of CABUZD010000080.1, from coordinate 3,283 downwards.
GTGCCGTGGGGCAGGGAGATGGAACCACGGATGTTCTGGTCAGCCTTACGAGTATCGATACCCAGACGGAAGTGGGCCTCGACGGTCTCGTCGAACTTGGCGGTGTCGAGCTCCTTGAGGAGCTTAGCAGCCTGAAGGGGGGTGTAGAGCGTGGCGCGGTCGATCTTCTCGGCAGCGGCGTTATAGCTCTTACCATGCTTAGCCATGTGCATTACCTCCTGTGGTTAAACGGGCGTGAGCCCTCCCACATCGTATCGTGTGCCCTATTGCACACATATAACGGGCGCCCCGGTCGGAGCACCCGTCATTACCTAAAGAAATCGCTACTCAGCGATGGTGACGCCCATGGAACGGGCGGTACCGGCGATGATCTTCTTGGCGGCGTCAATGTCGTTGGCATTGAGGTCCGGCATCTTGATCTCGGCGATCTTGGTGAGCTGCTCCTGGGAGAGCTGACCAACCTTGTCAGCCTGGGGCTTAGCGGAACCAGACTTGAGGTTCAGCTCCTTCTTGATGAGGTGAGCCGCCGGCGGGGTCTTGGTGATGAAGGAGAAGGACTTGTCCTCGTAGACAGAGATCTCAACGGGGATGATGTCACCCTTCTTGTCCTGCGTCTCGGCGTTAAAGGCCTGGCAGAACTGCATGATGTTCACGCCAGCAGCGCCCAGGGCGGGGCCGACGGGAGGAGCGGGGTTTGCTGCACCAGCAGGAATCTGGAGCTTAATGACGTTGGCAACCTTCTTCTCAGCCATGGTCATTCCTTTCGAATCACGAGTGTGAAGTACTTGCTATATCGTAAGCACGCACGTGTTAGAAGCACTCCTGAGATGAGCAGTCACAGAAGAAGCACGCTCGCGCGAACGGACGAAAACTTAAGCGATGACAGCGACCTGGTTAAAGTCGAGCTCGACCGGCGTCTCGCGGCCAAAGATCATCAGCGTGACCTTGAGCTTGCCAGCCTCGGTGTTAACCTCGGAGACCTTGCCATCAAAGTCGGTAAGCGGGCCATCGGTGACGCGGACGGACGTACCGACCTCAATATCAACCGAGGTGCGCTTGGGCGAATCGCCCTTACCGGGACGACGAGTCATCTTGTTGTACTCGTCGCGGGAAAGCGGAGCGGGCTTGCCGTTGCCGCCTAGGAAACCGGTGACGCCAGGCGTGTTACGAACGCACGTCCAAGCATCGTCATCCATCTCCATGCGGACCAGGACATAACCCGGGAAAATCTTGGAATCCTTGGTCTCACGCTTGCCACCCTCTTTAATCTCGGTGACGCGCTCCATAGGAATCTCGATATCAAAGATACGGTCCTGCATGCCCATAGTCTCGATGCGATGCTCGAGATCGGACTTAACGCGGTTCTCGTATCCAGAGTAAGTGTGAACGACGTACCAACGCTTAGACATGGTTTAGCCCCTCAATCCAGAGAACAGAGCAAGAGCCTCGCCAAAGCCAGCATCGAGCAGAGCGATGACGACGCCGACGACGATCAGAGAAGCGCAAACAACAACCGAGTAGTTCACGAGCTCCTTCTTATCGGGCCACGTGACACGCTTCATCTCGGACTTGACCGAAGCGAAATACTTCTTGGTGCGGGCGAAGAAACCAGGCTTCTCGTTCTTCTTGGACTTCGCAGCCTTCTCGTTCTTCTTGGCAACGGCCTTCTTGGCCTCAACCTTGGAGTTGGCGGCAGCTTTGTTGGCAGGTGCCGGCTGCTGAGCCTTCTTCTTGTTCTTCTTGTTGGCCATTTGGGTTACCTCCGCGCAATGCGCTTATACATGAGTAAACCGTAAGCCCCCAAATGGGAGCTTACGGAATAATGACTGGCACGCCAGGAAGGACTCGAACCCTCAACACTCGGTTTTGGAGACCGATGCTCTACCAATTGAACTACTGGCGTATGTGACTAGAGACTAGCGAGTCTCTTTGTGCAGCGTGTGGTGACGGCACCAGGGGCAATACTTCTTGATCTCCATACGATCAGGCATGGTCGACTTGTTCTTGGTGGTCGTATAGTTGCGGCGCTTGCACTCAGTGCACGCAAGAGTAACTAGAGTACGCATGTATCCTGAACCTTTCATTTCCGCCCCGTACGGGCACGAGTTGTTACTTTATCAGCTCCACGTAAGTGCTGTCAATGAAAACCTCGAGTCAATTGGTTCTCGGTGGATCCATTCATATTTGGAACACATCAATGAAGCCATCGAGAGCTAATCGACGGTGCATCCAGGACCATTATCGATCCTCTCGACACCAGCAACGGCTCAATATCCATTGCAGAAAAGAACCCGGCACCCATATAAGTGCCGGGTTCTCTAAGTCAGCTATATCAAAGAGCTAATTTACTCAATGATCGTGGAGACGATGCCCGAACCGACGGTGTGGCCACCCTCGCGGATAGCGAAGCGCAGGCCCTCCTCCATGGCGATCGGGTGGATGAGGTCGCCCTCGATGGTGATGTGGTCACCAGGCATAGCCATCTCGGTGCCCTCGGGGAGCTTGACCGTACCGGTAACGTCGGTGGTACGGAAGTAGAACTGAGGACGATAACCATCGAAGAACGGGGTGTGACGGCCGCCCTCCTCCTTGGTCAGAACGTAGATCTCGCCGGTGAACTTGGTGTGCGGGGTAACCGAACCGGGCTTGCAGAGAACCTGGCCGCGCTCGATGTCCTCACGCTTGATGCCGCGGAGCAGCAGACCGACGTTGTCGCCAGCCTCGCAGAAGTCCATGGACTTACGGAACATCTCGATACCGGTAACGACGGTGTTCTGGGTATCCTTGATGCCGACGATCTCGACGGGCTCGTTGAGCTTGAGCTCACCGCGCTCGACACGGCCAGTAGCAACGGTACCACGGCCGGAGATGGTCATAACGTCCTCAACGGCCATCAGGAACGGGAGGTCGTTGTTACGAGCAGGCGTCGGGATGTACTCGTCGACGGCCTTCATGAGCTCGCGGATAGCGTCCATCCACTTGGCGTCGCCCTCGAGAGCGCCCAGAGCGGAACCACGGATGACGGGGATGTCGTCGCCGGGGAAATCGTACTCGGAGAGGAGCTCACGGGTCTCCATCTCGACGAGGTCGATGAGCTCGTCATCGTCGACCATGTCGCACTTGTTCAGGAAGACGACGATGTAGGGAACGCCGACCTGACGGGCGAGCAGGATGTGCTCGCGGGTCTGAGCCATGGGGCCGTCGGTAGCAGCGATGACCAGGATAGCGCCGTCCATCTGAGCAGCGCCGGAGATCATGTTCTTGACGTAGTCAGCGTGGCCCG
>CABUZD010000079.1 GCA_902495945.1 uncultured Collinsella sp. | reverse complement strand
TGAGGATCGCGATCCGGTCGAGGATTACCACATCATCAACCGCGAGCTCGAGCAGTATGGCGCCGAGCTTTCGGAGCGTCCGCAGATCGTCGTTGCCAACAAGTGCGATGCGCCGGGCACGGCCGACAAGATTGCCGACCTCAAGCGCGCAGCGCTCGACGATGGACATATGTTCTTTGCCGTGTCTGCCGTGACGGGCGCCGGCCTCAACACGCTGATGCTTGCCGTGGGCGAGCAGGTGGCTAAGCTGCGCGCCGAGTTGGCTGTCTCGGATGAGCCGGTCGTTCTGCGCGACGATGAGTGGGAGCGCCGTCGCCTGCAGCGTGAGAAGCGTTTCCGCATTGTTCAGGAAGAGCCCGGTGCCTTCCGCGTGGTCGGTCGTGCCATCGAGCGCATGGTCATCCAGACCGACTGGGAAAACGAGGAAGCCGTCATTTACCTGCAGCATAAGTTTGCGCGTATGGGTGTTGACGACGCGCTCGAGAAGGCCGGTTGCCGTGCGGGCGACGAGGTCCGCATTTGCCAGCGCGCCTTTGACTTTGAGGGCGCCGAGGACTTCTCGGAGTACGAGGAGCTCGAGGATGCTGGCGAGGACGTTGCCGTTGAAGCCATTGACGTGGCCGATGCTGCGGATGAGGGAGTCGAGGTTGTCGATGCGGCGGATGCCGCGGGCGATGCCGAGACCTCGGAGGGCGAGTAAGCCATGTCGCTGCGCGGTGGAATCGGTCTGCCCGAGCTTCCTCTAGAGGACGGGCAGGAGTTTAGGCTCGGCATTATGGGTGGCACCTTTGATCCCATCCATTACGGGCACCTGGTGACCGCCGAGCAGGCGCGCGAGTCGCTCGACTTGGACGCTGTGCTCTTTATGCCGGCGGGCTCTCCTGCCTTTAAGCTTGACAAGCCGGTGACGCCTGCCGAGGACCGTTATGCCATGACGGTCCTCGCCACCGCCGCGAACCCGGCCTTTTTGGCGAGCCGGTTCGAGATCGACCGTCCGGGTGTAACCTATACGGCCGATACGCTTCATGCCCTTCGCGACTTTTACCCGTCGCAGGTAAAGCTCTACTTTATTACGGGCGCCGACGCGATTATCGATATTGTGACTTGGCATGATGCCGAACGAATCGCTGAGCTTGCTACCTTTATTGCGGCGACGCGACCGGGCTTTGATATCGATACGGCGCGTGCCCGAATCAAAGAGTCGGGGCTGCCGTTCGACGTGCGCTATATTCAGATTCCGGCGCTGGCGATCAGCTCGACGAACATTCGCAAGCGTGTTGCCCGCGGTATGAGCGTGCGCTATCTTACGAGCGAGTCCGTGCTCGGCTACATTCGCAAACGCAGGCTATATGCCGATTTGGGCCAAGAAGATTTTGAGTGATGGGGGTCTACGTTGTCGGTAGAGGATCAGTTTGAGGGCGATGAGCGCGCGCTGCTCAAGCGCATTCAAGAGCTGCTCGATGTTCGCATGAAGGATAAGCGCAAGCGCTATGTGCATTCGCTGGGTGTTGCCGAGACCGCACTTCATCTGGCCGAGGTCTACGGCGTTGACCGCTTTGATGCCGCTGCCGCCGGCCTGATCCATGACTGGGACAAAGTGCTCTCCGACGACGAGCTGGTCACGCGCGCTCTGCATTACGGCATTAAGATTGCCGGCTCTCCTTCCGCCGCGACGCCGCTTTTGCATGGCCCTGTTGCCGCCTATGAACTTCCGCAGCTTTTTCCCGAACTGTCGCCGGCCGTTTTCCAGGCTGTCGACCGTCACACCGTGGGTGACTGCGACATGACGCCGCTCGATATGGTGGTCTTTGTGGCCGATGCCATCGAACCCAACCGCCACGGCGATTATGCCCATGCGCTGCGCAAGATGGTGGGGAAGTCCTCACTCGACGAGTTGTTCTTCTCCTGTTTTGCGCAGGGTCTGGTCTATGTGATCCAGTCCGGGCGCTATCTTTATCCCACGGCTATTTCGATTTACAACCATTACGCCCAGCTGCGCTAGCTCGGGCTGACTAGAAAGAGGTATTCCATGGCCGACGAGACCATGACCGACGAGCAGATTCTTGAAGGTGTGGAGCACAAGAGCTTCGCCGCCACGTCCGACCGCACTGCCGCCTCGCTGTCCGCGAGCGGTGTCGCCGCCGAGGATGTCGCCCGCGCCGCCGCGCAGGCCGCCTACGACAAGAAGGGCGAGGACGTTCAGGTGCTCGACCTGACCGAGCTTTCCGATGTGTGCGACTACTTTGTGCTCGCCACCGGTACCAACAACCGCCAGGTCGATTCGATCGTCGACGAGATCGAGGAGAAGGTCGCCGAGGCTTGCGGCGAGCATCCGTTCTCCATCGAGGGCCGCGAGCAGAAGACCTGGATGCTCATGGACTACGGTTCGGTTGTCGTCCACGTCTTCACTCCCGAGGCGCGCGACTTCTACCGTCTCGAAAAGCTCTGGGGTGACGCCCCCCAGCTCCCCCTCAACCTCCTCTAGTAGCTCATTTGAGACGGGGTTTAGCTACCCTCACGCATATCGCCGGGCAGGTGCGGTTTCCGCACCTGCCCGGCTTTCTTTTTGCCCAAAGGCGGTTAATCGTTGAAGCGGGATTGGCGGCCGAAGGAAAGGGCGGTGTCGCCGAATTTGTCTCGGACGGCGTCGATGGCGACGGAGAGGTCGCGGCGGTCGCTGGATTGGGCTCCGCGGTCATCGATCTCGCAGAACAGGTCAGTCTGGATGCCGCCTTGGTGGTCGAAGTCGCTCATGCCGATGCCCGCTAAGCGAACATGCATGCCATCCTGCCAGATGTTGTCGAGCAGTTCGAGTGCAACCGCCACGAAGATGTTCTCATCGTCGGTCGGATGAGGCAGCCGGCGCTGTGCCGTACGCCCGCTGCCATACGAATACTTAAGCTTGAGCGTTACCGTGGCACCCGTCAGCCCCTGACGGCGCAGGCGGCGTCCCACTGACTCTCCCAACAGCGCAATCGCCGCCTCAATATCCCCACGCTCAGTCAAATCTTTCGCAAAGGTGCGTTCATTGCTGACCGATTTGACCTCGCGCTCTTCATCGAGACTCGTGACTTCGGAGATTTCGAGTCCTTGCGCACGCTGGCGCATGCGTTCGCCGTTGACGCCAAAAATAGAGGCCAAGGTGGATTCCGGTGCACGTGATAGCTCGCCGAGGGTGTAGATGCGCATGCGGCGCAGTCGCTCCTCGGCCGAGCGCCCGATGCCGCTCATGGCAGATACTGGCAGCGCGGCCAAAAAGCGCTGCTCGGTTCCGGGGCGCACGATGGTCAGCCCAAACGGCTTATCCCGCTCGCTTGCGATTTTTGCGACCGTCTTGTTGCAGCCCACGCCAATGGAGCACGTCACTCCCAGCTCTGCCACGCGACCGCTTATACGCCGCGCAACCAGCAGCGGGTCTTCGGGCGCAAAGCGACCCGGTGTGATATCGATGAAGGCTTCGTCGATGGATACGCGCTCAACGCGCGGGGTCTCGTCGGCGAGAATTGCCATAACGTGCGCGCTCACCTCGCGGTAGCGATCAAAGTGCCCGTGCGTCCAAATGGCTTGCGGGCACAAGCGCCGCGCCTCGGCTGAGGGCATGGCGGAGTGCACGCCAAAGCGACGTGCCTCATACGAACACGTGGACACGACGCCACGCGAATCGGCGTCTCCGCCCACGATGAGCGGCTTTCCGCGCCATTCGGGATGATCGAGCATCTCCACGCTCGCAAAAAACGCATCAAGGTCCATCAGACCCACCGCCGGACCCGTCCAGGGAGGCGGCGTGACGCCCATGGCATCCTCATAACCGTATGTATGTTCGCGTCTTTCCATGTCATGAGTATACCGCGCAGCTCATGTGGGGTGCGTGTATGTGCTTGCAAATCCCGAATTCTTGTCTAAGATATGGATTTGCCCTCGACTACACCGAAGAAGTTGGTCTCACGGACTTCACCTGCCCGCGTCGATGGCGTATTATGTTCAACTGTTTGTTTGTAGTTGCAGCCTAAAGCTGCTTGGTTGGAGGAGTTTCCTTTGGCAGTCAAGATTCGCCTTGCTCGTCACGGCGCTAAGAAGCGTCCGTACTACCGTGTCGTCGTCGCCGATTCCCGCGCCCCGCGTGACGGTCGTATCATCGAGGAGGTTGGCCGCTACAACCCGATGACCGCCCCCAAGACCATCAACCTTGACCTCGAGAAGATCGCCGACTGGCAGTCCAAGGGCGCTCAGCTCACCGACGCCGTCGCCGCTCTGGTCAAGGCCGCCAACGAGGGCGAGAAGACCGAGACCGTCGTCAAGAAGTCCAAGAAGCAGCTCGCCAAAGAGGCCGAGGCCGCTAAGGCTGCCGCTGAGGCCGCTGAGGGCGCCGAGGAGTAAATCGTGCCTGAGGTTGACGCTGCACAGCTCGAGGGTGAGGCAATGCTCTCAGATCGCATCGCCGATCTCGTCGAATATCTCGTTGTTCAGATCGTCGACGACCCGGATTCCGTGAGCCTTGAGGTCATCGATGGTGATGACGCCTCTACGATTGAGGTTTCGGTCGCCGAGGATGACGTCGCTAAGGTCATCGGCCGTCGTGGCCGTACCATCAAGGCCATTCGCACGCTCGCCCGTGCACTGGCTGCTCGCCTCGACACTGCTGTCGAGGTAGAGGTTCTGGGCTAGGACCTTGAGGTCCCAGTACAAAAACATCGCCCGTGTGGTCAAGCCGCACGGAAGGAAGGGGGAGGTCCTCGCGCAGCCGCTGCGGGGGCTTCCTTCTGTATTAGAGCCGGGTATGCGCGTCGCCCTGACGCCGCCGGCGCTCAAGCGCGACCGCTTTTGCACGGTCGTGTCCGTCACCGATACGGGCGATGGCGATCTGGTCTCGTTTGAGGGCATTGACGACTTGACGGCCGCCGAGGGCATCACGGGATGCTACGTGCTGGCAAATCGTGACGACTTTGAGCTCGATTCGCTCGACGCTGCCTATACCGACCTGATGGGTCGCGAGGTGGTCGACGAGCGCTTCGGTTCGCTCGGCACGATCGTCGAGATCATGTCGACGCCCGCTAACGATGTTTGGGTTGTCGAGGGCGATCGGTACGGCGAGGTACTGATTCCCGTGATCGAGCAGGTCGTGCTCGATCTTCCCGACACAGGAACAATTTCCGTCCATGTTATGGACGGCCTGATCGATATGGACAAGTAGGGAGGACAACATGCTGATCGAGACCCTTTCGGTCTTTCCCGAGATGTTTGAGCCCGTCATGTCCACATCGATTTTGGGCCGCGCCCGCAAGGCCGGCCTTTTTGATTTTAAGGCGTATAACCTGCGCGACTGGACGCACGACCGCCATCGTACCGTCGATGACGAGCCGTACGGCGGCGGGCAGGGCATGCTCATGAAGGTCGAGCCTATCGCAGAGGCCATCGAGGCCATTAGCGCAGAGGGTCCCAAGCCCACGGTTGTGTTCTTCACCCCCTGTGGCGAGCCCTTTACGCAGCATGTGGCCGAGCGCCTGCTCAAAAGTGAGCGCCTGCTGTTTGTGTGCAGTCGCTACGAGGGCGTCGACGAGCGCGCGTATGCGTATGCCGATGAGCGTCTGTCGATCGGCGACTACGTGCTTACGGGCGGCGAGCTTCCCGCTATGGTCGTTGCCGATGCCGTCGTACGCCTGATTCCCGGCGCCCTGGGCGACGAGATGAGCAACGTGGACGAGTCGTTCTCGACCGCCGAGGATGGAGGCCTGCTCGAGTACGCGCAGTACACCCGTCCTGCCGAGTTCAACGGCGAGGGCGTGCCTCCGGTGCTTGTGAGCGGCGATCATGCTAAGGTCGATGCGTGGCGTCGTAAGAACGCCATCGAGCGCACCTGTCGTTGGCGTCCCGATCTGATTGAGACGGCGCGGCTCACGCCCGAGGAGCGCGCTTACGCGCAGGAGATTCTGGACGCTTCGTATTCGCAGAGCGAGGAGTGAGGATGGTTCCATCGCAGCATTCCGTGCTAAAGGGTGCGTTTGAGTGGATCGTGGTCGTCGCGATCGCACTGGTCGCTACCTTCTTGATTCGCTCGTTTGTGGTCGAACCCTTTGTGGTACCCACCGGTTCCATGGAGTCCACGATCGAGATTGGCGACCAGATCCTGGCACAAAAGGTGAGCCTCGAGCTCGGTCAGCCCGTCAAGCAGGGCGATATCGTGGTGTTTCACAACCCCGATGGCACCTCCGAGCATGATGTTCTTGTCAAGCGTGTTATTGCCACGGCCGGGCAGACGGTCGACCTGCAGGATGGCAAGGTGGTCGTTGACGGCCAAGCGCTCGACGAGGACTATACGACGGGCATGAGCTGGCCACTTTCGGTCCAAGCGCCCGGCGCTCAGGTAAGCTATCCCTACACCGTTCCCGACGGGTGCGTGTGGGTGATGGGCGACAACCGCGAGAACTCTGCTGACTCCCGCTACTTTGGCCCGGTCGACCGCTCCGAATTGATCGCCGTGGCGCTCGTGCGTTACTGGCCGCTCAACCGTCTGGGCGCTATCGACTAAAAACCGCTATAGTACAGTACCTAACCGTGTAATCGTTTCGACGAGGGGATATTAGAGGCATGAACGCTTCATCGCTTTCCTTCCAAGACATCATCCTGCGCCTCCAGCAGTACTGGGGCGAGCAGGGCTGCGTCATCATGCAGCCCTATGACTCCGAGGTCGGTGCCGGTACCTTCCATACCGCGACCACGCTGCGCTCGCTCGGTCCCGCCGAGTGGCGCACCTGCTATGCGCAGCCTTGCCGCCGTCCCGCCGACGGCCGCTACGGCGAGAACCCCAACCGCATGCAGCACTACTATCAGTTCCAGGTGCTCATCAAGCCCTCACCGGTCAACGCCCAGGAGCTTTACCTGGGGTCTCTTGCCGCTATCGGTCTGGACCCCAACGACCATGACGTCCGCTTTGTCGAGGACGACTGGGAGAGCCCGACGCTCGGCGCCTGGGGCCTTGGCTGGGAGGTCTGGCTCAACGGCATGGAGGTCACGCAGTTTACGTACTTCCAGCAGGTAGGCGGCATCGAGGTCGACCCCGTGCCCGTCGAGATCACCTATGGCCTAGAGCGCATTGCCATGTATGCGCAGGGCGTTAACTCGGTCTACGACTTGGTGTGGAGCTACCTGCCCGACGGCACGCCCATGACCTATGGCGACGTGTTCCTCGAGAACGAGCGCGAGTTCAGTGCCTATAACTTTGAGGTCGCAAACGTCGAGATGATGCGTCAGAAGTTTGACGACTACGAGGCCGAGTGCCATTCCTGCCTGGAGCGCAAGCTGCCGCTGCCGGCATATGACTGCGTCATGAAGTGCAGCCACGCTTTCAACCTGCTCGATGCTCGCGGCGCCCTGTCCGCGGTCGAGCGTGCCAACTACATCCTGCGCGTCCGCGCCGTCGCCAAGGCGTGCTGCGAGGCCTACATGGCCGAGGTCGCCGGAGTCAACGAGAATGCCGATCAGGAAGGCGAGGTGGCGTAAGCCATGGCAGACGCTAAGGATTTCCTGTTTGAGATCGGTACGGAAGAAATGCCCTCCGCACCGCTGAACAATGCCGTCAAGCAGCTTGG
>CABUZD010000078.1 GCA_902495945.1 uncultured Collinsella sp. | reverse complement strand
TTTATGTCCCCCCCCCCCCCCCAAAAAAAAAAAAACCCCCCCCCCCCCCCCCCGGCCCTCGTCCGTGAACTCTTCCGCTGGGCGAGCTATAGACGCCGCGCACCGATGCGGTAAAGCGGTGGCTTGAAATTGGTGCTATATTCGGCTTGAGTTGTTTAATGCTAGTACGGGAGGCTGATATGGGGCTGTTCAAGAAGAAAAACCCGCAGGATGCCTTTGATCCCGATGTGTTTACCATCACGGATACGATTTTGGACCCACCGCGGTTTACGTTTTTGCCGGCTATCTACCAGGATGCCACGCGCCGCAAGTGGGCCGTGCATCAGCGCGGCGGCGAGCCGAAGATTTTTGACTATGCGGATGTGCTGCAGTGCGAGATTGCCGAGACCGGAAATCCCGAGGATGTGCCGGAGCTCAGCAAACGCGAACTGGCTCAGCAGATTTTGATTAATCCAGCTCAGGCTACCAAAAACAACGCTGCCAAGCGTAATATGTGCCTTGGTATGGGTGTCATCGTTGCCGTGCAAACCGGCAAGGATGAGATTTCGAAGCTTGAGATTCCGGTGACCGCGGGCGAAGTCAAGCGAGACTCCGGCCTATATCGGTCGTATCGGAACGTTGCGGAGCAGATCAAAGAAGCCTTCGACGCCATGAGGCGTCCGGAGCAATGATTCCTGCAGCATCAAGCGGTTGAGGAGTCTTGCCCATGTCGAGTGAACCATATGCGATTCCGCCCAAAGATCGCGCCTTTGAGGGTATTCTTTGGTATATCAAACATTATGACCTGCAGAGTGGCGACCGGCTGCCCGCCGAGCGTGTGCTCTGTGAAGAGCTGGGCGTGTCGCGCACGGCGTTGCGTGCTGCGATCACGCGCCTTATTTCGTGCGGAACTTTGGAAAGCCGCCGCGGTTCGGGCACCTATGTGTGTCCTCCCAAACCGCTGAACATCTTTCAGGAAACATGGAACTATACGCAGGCGGTGGAGAGGGTTGGCTCAAAGTCGACCGCGCGCCTGGTTTGGTCCAAGGTCGTGTATGCCGATATCGATCTTGCCCAAAAAGCCCAGATCGACCTGGGCATGCCGCTCTTCTGCATTCGGCGCGTGCGTGTGGTCAACGGTTCCCCGGCATCGATCGAGACGGCTTACGTCAATCTGTCTTTGTGCCCCTCGCTTCCCGATCACGATTTTGAGCAGGAAAGCCTCTACGACGTTTTGCTCAAGGAGGGGAATGTCCATGTGACGCACGGCAAGGAGCATATTTCCATCAGCCGTCTGAACGCCGACGAGGCCAAGTTGCTGAATGCTCAGGAGGGCACGCCGGTGTTTTACAAGGCTTCGCACGAGCGCGACGAGACCGATGGCTTTGTCGAGTATTGCAAGTCCGTGATTCTGCCGACCAAGTATCGTTTTGCCGATAACGGCGAGGCAGACGGCGTTGCGACGAAGGTGGGTGTCGAATGGCTGATGCAGTAGAAGACTTGCCGGTTTACAAACAAATTCGCCGCTGCATTGCGGAGCGAATCGAGCGCGGCGACTACCCGACGGGCTCGATGATTCCGTCCGAAAACGAGCTGGCCGAGGAGTTTGGCACGACACGCCTGACAATCCGAAGCGCCATGGACGAGCTGGTCAAAAGTGGCCAGATTCGTCGCGTGCAGGGCAAAGGCGCCTTTGTGGGACATAAGTGGTTTGACGAGCACGAACGCAAGGGCGGCTTCCGCCAGTCGGTTCTGGCATCGGGCGCGACGCCGTCGGTGCGCATCCTGGCGCGCTCCAAACGCTACGCCGGCCCGTATTATGCCGACTTGTTTGGCATCGCTGAGGACGATCTGCTTTACTCGGTGCGCCGCCTCAACTGCATCGATGGTGAGCCCGTATCGATCGAGATGACACTGATTCCGTGCCTGCTGTTTCCGGGCATCGAAGGCGTGGACATTTCGGTCTTCAGCCTGTTCGAGACCTACGATATGTTGGGACGCAAGCCAGATCAGTCGGTAGAGAAACTCGATATCGAGGCGCTGGGCGCACGCGATGCGAGTTTGCTCAATCTTGAGCCGGGCGATCTGGCGCTCGTGCTGGAAGGCCTGACCTATGACTCGAGTGGGCAGGCAATCGAGCATGCCAAGTCTTTTACCCGCGGCGACGCCGGCGGATATACCTACAACTATTAGCGTCTAGAGCGTCCCTGCGCACGGCGGGGTGCTCATTTTTTTACGGACATGTGTCGCATGACCGATGAACGGCAAAAACTGACCGTCTACCGAGAGGGGAGGATGAAATCAAAAAATCGGTATTAAAAACGGCTAACCTGTAATCGTTCACTGGTATTAAGAACCTTTGAATTGTTGAGCTTGGGGCCAAGATGTCCACAAGGTTAAGCGGCGAGACGGGGCGGCAAGCCTGTCCATTCCGTGCGACAATTCAAACTGCTCGTGAAAGGAGCGGGAATGAAGGAGACCGAGAAGATCGAGATCATGCACTTCGACCAGGAGGGCTACCTCGAGGACGGCAGGAACGTCTACGAGGCCGGCAAGAAGATGACCGCCCTGGCCGACCGCGTGCACGAGGAGGGCTACGACGCCGTCTTCCTGATGGGCGTCGGCGGCACCTGGGACGAGTTCATGCAGCTCGAGTACCTCATGAACAAGTTCGGCGACCGCGACCTCGAGGTCTACCTGATCCACGCCGCCGAGTGGAACGTCATGGGCCACAAGCGCATGACCGACAGGTCCGTCGTGCTGACCGCCTCCGAGTCCGGCACCACCCCCGAGGTGCTCGAGGCCGTCGGCAAGATGAGGGAGATGGGCGTGCGCGTCTTCGCCATGACCAACCCCGAGGGCAAGATCGGGCGGGCCGTGGGCGCCGAGAACTGCGTCATGATGGCCTCCGACCACGGCGCCGGCGGCTGCGAGAAGGGCTACTACCTCGCCGACTGCTTCGGCCTGCGCCTGCTCAACCGCCGCGGCTGCTTCCCCAAGTTCGACCTGTTCATCGAGCAGACGAAGGACGTCTGGAAGGACATGCTCGACATCCGCAAGCGCTTCGAGCCGCGCGCCGAGGAGCTCGCCAGGAAGTACGCGCTGGCCGACTACACCATGTTCATCGGCTCGGGCGCGCTGTGGGGCGAGACCATCCTGTACTCCATGTGCCTGCTCGAGGAGATGCAGTGGAAGCGCATCCGCCACATCACCTCGCACGACTTCTTCCACGGCACGCTCGAGCTGCTCGAGCCCGGCGTCCCGGTGTTCCTGTTCATGGGAGAGGACGAGTGCCGCGCCCTCGACGAGCGCGTCCGCGCCTTCCTCACCAGCGGCGTGACCGGCGACGAGGACTACGTCATCATCGACACCGCCGAGTACGCGATCCCGGGCCTGGACGACGACTTCCGCGTCATCGTGTCCCCCTGGATCCTGTCCGTGCTGACCACCGACCGCCTCGCGCGCAACTACGAGCTGGTCACCAAGCACAACCTCAAGTACCGCCGCTACTACCACCAGTTCGACTACTAATTTCATTTGGGGGAAACCGCAATGAGGCAATACATCTTTGCCAGCCACGCGCATTTTGCGACCGGCATCAAAGAGAGCACCGAGCTGCTCTCGGGCGCGCGCGATAACGTCCACGACCTGTCGATGTTTGTCGACGGCCGCACCGACGTCGCCGAGGAGGCCGCCAAGCTCCTGGCGACCTTCGACCCCGCCGACGACGTAATCGTGTGCACCGACCTGTTTGGCGGCAGCGTCAACAACGAGTTCACCAAGATCGTCCAGACGCGCCCCAACACCTACCTGGTTGCCAACATGAATCTGCCGCTGCTGATCCAGCTGCTCTTTTCGGACCAGGAGGCTCCCGCCGATCAGGTTATCCGCGAGATCCTCGCGGCTGACGACACGCGCGTCAAGTTTGTCAACGACCTGCTGACCGATGCGGATGACGAGGAAGAGTTCTAGTCACCGCCTGCTATTAATGGGGCCGGGTTTCCGGCATGAGACCTTTGGGGGTCAATCATGATTCAACTGCTTCGCGTCGACCATCGTCTGCTTCATGGCCAGGTGGCCGTCTCTTGGGTCCAGGGCTTGGGCTCCGACTGCATCTTCTGCGTTGGCGACAAGGTTGCCAACGATCCCGTCTGGAAGACTACGCTCAAGATGGGAAAGCCGGCCAACGTCAAGCTCGTCATTAAGGACATGGAGCACGCCATCGAGGCCATCAACTCCGGTGTTACCGATAAGTACAAGATGATCATCTGCGTCGCCAGCATCGCCGAGGCCAAGCAGCTTGTCGACGGCTGCCCGCAGATCACCTCCATCAACCTGGGCAACACCAAGTCCAAGGACGAGCAGCGTCCCGATGCCCGTAAGATCTCCCGCCAGATCTTTGTGACTGCTGCCGAGGAAGAGGACATTCGCGAGCTCGTCGGCCGCGGTGTCGAGGTCGAGATTCGCGCTCTGGCCGACGACCCCAAGGTCGATGCCCTAAGCGCCCTCTAATTGGGAACCACGGGCGGCGCGCACGGCGCCGCCCCTATTCGTGGGCGTACCGGATAAACGCTTTACCCGTTACCCCCATCTACCGTTCACCGGGAGTACACGCCCGTTGAGCGATTGGTATTAAATAGTTTTCGCATGACTATATAATTGGTATCAAATCATTTGCACCGGTTTAGGTGTTAACAGCACACCGGTACAAGCTGGATCTGTCTGGGCGATTGTCGGCATGGAAAAGGGCGCGCTGACAAGTCGGGAATCGCCGCGCGGATCCAAGAGGGATCAAAGGGAGGAACAATGCTTGTTCAAGCGATCCTCATCGGACTTATCGCTGCCTTCGGTAAGCTCGATTATCAGCTCGGTACGCTCTATGCGTTCCGCCCGATCGTTCTGTGCCCGCTCGTCGGCATAGTCCTCGGGGACCTGCAGTCCGGCCTCGCCATCGGTGCGAGCCTCGAGCTGCTCTTCATGGGTTCTATCTCCATCGGCGCTTACGTGCCGCCCGATGAGACGATTGGCGGTGTGCTCGCCTGCGCCTTCGCTATTCAGCTGGGTCAGAGCACCGAGGCCGCTATCGCGCTCGCGATGCCCATCGCCACTCTGTGCCTGGCCATTAAGAACGTCGTCAACGCCGGTATGCCCCTTCTGGTCGACCGTGCCGACGTCTTTGCCAGCAAGGGTAACCTCAAGGGTATCTACGCTATGCACTGGATTATCGGTCTCGTGATTGTCGTCCTGGCCTTTATCCTGTGCTCGGTCTCCTTCTATCTGGGTGCCGACGCTGTTCAGGGCCTGCTCGACTTCATCCCGACGTTCGTCCTCGATGGCTTTGGCGTCGCAGCCAACATCCTGCCTGCCATGGGCTTCGCCATGCTCTGCCGAATGTTGCTTACCAAGCAGCTCGTGCCGTTCTACTTCCTGGGCTTCCTGCTGTGCTCCTATGCCAACGTGCCCGTCCTCGGCGTCGCCCTGATCGCAATCATCATCGGCATCGATAAGTACGACCTGCTGGGCCTTGGTGGCGCCCAGTCCCAGCTTTCTGTGGAAGGGGATGAGGACGATGACTTCTAATTCCGAGAACCAGATTACTCGCTCCGACCTCATTAAGAGCGCCGTGAACACCGGCGCCCTGGGCATGGAATTCTCCTGGACCTACTACAAGCAGATGAACATTGCCTTCTGCCTTATGGTCGCCAACATGCTCAAGAAGATCTATGCCGGCCGTCCCGATGATTACGCCGAGGCTTTGCACCGTCACAGCGCATTCTTCAACATCACCCCGCAGCTCGCTCCCTTCGTGGGTGGCATCGCGATGGCCATGGAAGAAAAGGTCGCTCGTGGCGAGGTTGAGCCCGAGAGCGTCAACGACATCAAGGCCGCCCTCATGGGTCCGCTTTCCGGCCTGGGTGACTCCTTCTTCCTGTCCACCCTGCGCGTCGTCGCCGCTGCCGTGGGCATCAGCCTGTGCCAGGCCGGCAACGTCTTTGGCCCCATCGCCTTCCTGCTCGTCTACAACATCCCGGCGTTCCTGATTCGTATCTTTGGCGCTATCAAGGGTTATGAGCTAGGCATTGGCTTCCTCGACGAGGCTCAGAAGACCGGCCTGATGCAAAAGATCATGGCCTGCGTCGGCATTGTCGGCGTTATGGTCGTCGGCGCCATGAGCAAGGACATGTTCTGGGCTTCGTTGCCCATCGCCATTGGTCAGGGCGACTCCGCCCAGACTCTCCAGGACATCCTGGACGGCATCATGCCCGGTATGCTCGGTATGGCCGCCTTCTGGCTCTACTACTGGCTGCTCTCCAAGAAGATCAACCCGATGGTCCTGATCCTCTGCACCATGGTCGTGGGCATCATCGGCGCTTACTTTGGCGTGCTTGCCTAATATGTTCGAATCGCGCTTCCATCGCGTCTAACGGTTGCGTCGATCTTTGGGGGGCTTGTCGCATCTGCGGCGGCCCCCTGTTTTTTAAAACTCCGTACGAAAGGGGAGGGCTATGGTCGTACCCGAGCTTTCGCTCATGAACATCAACCATCGTTACTACAGCATCGAGACGTTTTTTAAGGCTGCAGGTGAGGCCGGCTATCGCAATATCGAGCTGTGGACCGGCTCGATGCACCTGTATGTGGATTGCCATGAGCACGATTCGGTGGATAAGATTCGCGATCTTGCCGCCCAATACGGTATCAAGATCGTGTGCGTGTGCCCCGAGCAGAACAACCCCAAGCCGTGGAACGTCGCGGTGCGCGGTGAGGCGGGCCAAAAACGCATCCTCTCGTACTTTAAGAATGTGATCGACGTTGCCGTTGAGTTGGGCGTGCCGCAGATTCTGGTGACGAGTGGTTGGGCCTATCTGGACGAGCCGGCTGAGGACGCCTGGGCCCGCAGCGTTGCCATGCTGCGCTCGGTGTGCGACTACGCCGATACGCGCGGTATTCGCGTCGCGCTCGAGGCCCTGCAGCCGTCGGAGTCCGTGTTGGTCAACACCGCACAGGATGTCGCGCGCATCCTCGAGGCGGTCGATCGTCCCAACCTGAAGGCCTGTATCGACTTTGGCGCCATGGAAGTTGCCGGTGACACGATCGACGGCTACTTTGAGGTTTTGGGCGACAAGATCGTTCACACCCACTTTGTAGATGTGGGCGGCGGCACGACGCATCTTGCCTGGGGCGACGGCGAGCGTGATATGCGTGCCGACCTCGAGGCACTCATGCGCCACGGCTATACGGGCTATGTCTCGGCCGAGACGTGTGATGGCCGCTACTATCAGGATCCGTCCAAGGCGACGACTCAGGTTATCGAGATGTATCGCCGTGTGACAGCGGAGATGGAAGCCGAATAACTAAACTGCGCGGTTGCGCCGGAAACGCTTGGGCGGGTCTGGCGCAACGCTTTTATAGCTGGCGAGTTGTGGGGAACCCGTTGGCAGTAGCGCTCGAAATAGACAACTATTGGCGTTGTAATACCACTCGGGCGAGGAAACCGACCGTTCGCCGCAAATCTCCGTGAGTTTGGATTGGTATTAAATAACAAGCAATCGTATGGCTATAATTGGTATCAGCAAGAAGCGCGATGTATAGAATTGCGCACATGTGATGGGAGGACACACATGAAGGAGACCGAGAAGATCGAGATCATGCACTTCGACCAGGAGGGCTACCTCGAGGACGGCAGGAACGTCTACGAGG
>CABUZD010000077.1 GCA_902495945.1 uncultured Collinsella sp. | reverse complement strand
GTCATCGAGTACCAGGGCCAGACCAACGACATTTCTGGTGAGTGGGCCAGCCGTCCCATGACCGACATCGTCTCCGACGTGCTCGGCAAGCAGGTCACCATCGACACGCCGGTCGAGGAGCTTGCTGCCGCCGCGCGCGAGAAGGGCCTGGAGATTAAGCCCGAGTGGACCGCCGGCAAGATTATCGCCGAGATTTACGATGAGCTGGGCGAGGACACCATCGTCAACCCGACCTTCGTGTGCGATTACCCCATCGAGGTCAGCCCGCTTGCCAAGCGCTTTGAGGACGACCCGCGCCTGACGCACCGCTTTGAGCTGGTTATTGCCGGTCACGAGTACGCCAACGCGTTCTCCGAGCTCAACGACCCGGTCGACCAGGCTGAGCGCTTTGCTGCCCAGATGGCCGAGAAGGCCGGCGGCGACGACGAGGCCATGGAGTATGACGAGGACTACGTGCGCGCCCTCGAGTACGGTATGCCTCCCGCGGGCGGCATTGGCATTGGTATCGACCGCGTGGTCATGCTGCTTACTAACCAGGCTTCTATCCGCGACGTGCTGCTGTTCCCGCACATGAAGCCCGAGAAGGGTTTCCAGTCCGGTGCCGCTGCCGCCAAGGCTGCCGAGGCCGGCAACGCCGCGAGCCCGTTCGTTAAGTCGCTTAAGCCCACGCTCGATTACTCCAAGATCGCCGTTGAGCCGCTGTTTGAGGAGTTCGTCGACTTTGATACCTTCTCCAAGAGCGATTTCCGCGCTGTGAAGGTCAAGGCATGCGAGGCCGTCAAGAAGTCCAAGAAGCTGCTGAACTTTACGCTCGACGACGGTATCGGTACCGACCGCACCATCCTCTCCGGTATTCACGCTTATTACGAGCCCGAGGACCTGGTCGGCAAGACCTTGCTCGCCATCACCAACCTGCCTCCGCGCAAGATGATGGGCATTCCCAGCTGCGGCATGCTCATCAGCGCTGTCCACGAGGAGGAGGGTGAGGAGCGTCTCAACCTGATCCAGCTCGACGCCTCCATCCCCGCCGGCGCAAAGATGTACTAGGGGGTTACGCGGTTCTACGAACCGCGTAACCAGTTGACGCTGCGCGCCGCCCAGGGCGACAATTTGTCATTCAAAAGGCAAGGCATGACCAGAAGGTCTATGCCTTGCCTTTTTCATGCCAACTTGTTCGCCCTGGACGTCGCTCGCTGTCCGTCCTCTACCTGCGGCGTTGACTTGGTTGACACTTAGAACATCGATGTAGTCATTGGGGACGTTCTTAAACGACTACCCAACGGATATTGCGCACATGGCTCGCATGACAGTCGTCTCTTTTATGTTTCCTTTAGCCGTTGCTGCCTAGGATGGGGGTTAGTCGACAGGAAGGGAGCACCGGGATGGACGACGCGAGCGATCGTGCAATCGAAGAGGACATGCTCGATCAGTTCAATTACTTTGATGATGAGGACGAGGAGCTGATCGACCGTCGCGAGCCAGCGCCGCTTGATTCCTTTGATCTGGTCGATGAAGAGCCCGACGAGGACGAGGGCGAATCGGCGGAGCCCTCACAGCCTTCGCGCCTTAACTCGCTGCTTTCGAGAGCCCCCATGCACCACGGCGTTCGTGCCGGCGCGCTCCATATGAAAACTGACTGGCACCAGATCGTGACGGCAGGCGATGAGCTTGCCGTCGATGCGCCGCTCACCGATAAATCATCCATCATCTGCCGCACCGGCATGCTTATGCTGGCAAGCGGAACGGGTGCCTGGCGCGTGCGCGATACCATGAATCGTGTTGCCGCCGTACTCGGTGTCACCATCCACGTTGACTTAAGTCTTCTGTCGTTTGAGTGCACCTGCATCGAAGATGGTCACTGCTTTAATGAGGTCGTCAGCTTGCCCACAACGGGCGTCAATACCCATCGCATTTGGATGATGGAGAGTTTCTTAAAGGAAATCGAGACGTATGGGCGCCGGTTTACCGTGCACGAATACCACGAGATGCTCAAGACCGTTGAGAGTTCAAAACCCGATTACTCTCCCTGGCAACAGGGCCTTGCGGCAGCTTGTGCTTGCGGCGCCTTCGTCTTTTTGCTCGGCGGCGGCCCTATCGAGATGGCCTGCGCGTTTGTGGGCGCGGGTGTCGGCAACTTTGCCCGCTCCCATATTCTCAAGCAAGGCCTTGGTCAGTTCAGCGCGCTGACGACCGGCGTTGCGCTCGCTTGCGTTTCGTATCTGCTGGCATTGCTCGGCCTTGGCCAGGTCATACCGGGGGCAATGTCGCACCAAGAAGGCTATATCGGCGCCATGCTCTTTGTGATTCCCGGCTTTCCGCTCATTACGGCGGGCCTCGACATCGCCAAGCTCGACATGCGAAGCGGTATCGAGCGCCTTTCATATGCCGTATCGATTATTGTGATGGCGACGCTCGTAGGTTGGATGGTTGCCGAGTGTGTTGGCCTGGCGCCGGACGACTTTGCCCCACTGGGCCTTTCGCCGCTTGCCCTTACGCTCCTGCGCGTGGTGATGAGCTTCGTTGGCGTATTCGGCTTCTCGGTGATGTTCAACAGCCCGGTAAAGATGGCCGCGGCAGCTGGGTTGATCGGCGCCGTGTCCAATACCCTGCGTCTGACCCTTGTCGATGCGCCGACGATGATTCCCTTCCTGGGCCTCAGCACGGGAATGCCTCCCGAGGCAGCAGCGTTTATCGGCGCGCTGGTATCGGGTCTGCTGGCAAGCTTGGCCGAAGTCAAGCTCACCTACCCGCGCATCGCCCTCACGGTGCCTTCGATTGTCATTATGGTGCCGGGCTTGTATCTGTATCGCTCGATGTATTACATGTGCACCTTCGACACGGTCAATATGCTCGGCTGGTTTGTGCGCGCAGTGCTCATCGTAGCGTTTCTGCCCGTTGGACTGGGTGTGGCGCGTACGCTCACCGACCCTCGCTGGCGCCACACCAGCTAATTGGTACAAGGGGGACAGGTTACTTTGCACCAAATGAGTTGCGGTGAAATAGGGACTGAATTGCTGCTTAAAGGGTCAAAACAGTCCGTATTCCACCGCAACTTATGGGGTCGGGGGATTATCGGTGCCCTGCATCTTCATAAACTCAACGCTTACGAAGCGCATGCGTTTCGTGCTAGGCTGGTTCCACCACATAAGTAGTCGCAGACGCGCGTACCACGGGCGGGCGAGATGAAGTTCCAACAGCTCCATCTTGCCCGCCCGTTTTTGTTGCGTGGCGCCGCGGTACAACACAGAGAGGAATCTGCCCTTTATGCCTATCAACAAACGAGAGAGCCTGCTGTTCACCTTTATCATGTGCTTTTGCATGGTGCTCTGGATGAGCATCTACAACGTTGCCCTGCAGCACGGGGCCATCAACGGCGAGGTCGTTGCCACTGCGTGGCTCGGCTTCCCCGTTGCCTACATTTTTGCCATGTGCTGCGACTGGTTCGTCGCCAGCCCGCTCGCCAAGGGTTTCGCCTTTAAGTACTTGGTCACGCCGGGCAAGAGCTCGCCACTTGCCATGACGCTCGCCGTCAGCTCCTGCATGGTCGTTCCCATGGTCATCATCATGTCGCTGTACGGTGCCTGTGAGGGTCTGACGCACATGCCCGGCGGCATCCTTGCGAACCTGTATTCCGTGCCCGCGATCTGGATGATCAACATCCCGCATAATTTTGTGATGGCGCTGCCGTGGAACCTTTTGGTAGCCGGTCCGATTTCCCGCTTCGTCTTCCGTCGCGCCTTCCCTGTGGGGACGGTTTTCGAGGAGGAGCATGCCGAGCTCTTGGAGCAGGCTATGGCTCCTGAGTGCGAGTAGCTCGCTTAGGGATCTGCTGAGCGCGGGCGACTTGCTTGGTTGGAGCCCTAAGCGTGGATAGCTCTCTCGGCGACATCGCGGGCGTGAGCGGTGCACATGACCGGAGGGCCCGTGCTGCTCCGTTGCCCGACGTGCTAGCGCGCAGAACAATCTGTTGGTGCATTCGGCGGCTGCTGAAGCGTTTCGGCAGCCGCTTTTTATACGGAGTTTAAATACAACAGTCTGTTGTATTACGTAGAGTGGTATATCTCTAGCGGGAAAAATGCGAGAGACGGAGCATTATGGCGTTGCTAGTAGGACTGGACGTAGGGTCGACGACGACCAAAGTTTACGCGATGCACGAGGATATGATCGAGGCGTGGTGGGGATATCGCCGCCACGGGGCGTGTCAGACAGCGAGCGTGCGCGCCATGCTCGGCGAGCTCGCCGAGCGCTTTCCCCATGAGTCACTGCGCGTTGCGGTGACCGGCTCGGGTGCGCGCGATATCGCGACCGCGCTGGGCGCCTCGTACGTTCAGGAGGTGGTCGCCAACGCGCTCGCGATCAGCAGGTTCTATCCGCAGACGCGCTGCGCCATCGAGCTGGGCGGCCAAGACGCCAAGATGATCTTCTTCCGCACCAACGATAAGGGAGACATCGAGGTTGCCGACATGCGCATGAACGGCTCGTGCGCAGGCGGTACCGGTGCATTTATCGACGAGATGGCAAAGCTCATGGGGGTCGGCACCGAATCGGGCGAGTTCGAGCAGCTCGCAAGCCGGGGAACGACCGTCCACGAGGTCTCGGGCCGCTGCGGCGTGTACGCAAAGACCGATATCCAGCCGCTGCTCAACGAGGGCATTCCTACCACCGACCTGGCGCTTTCGGCGCTTCACGCGGTCGCCCGCCAAACGATCGGCGGTCTGGCCCAGGGTATCGACATCGAGCCGCCGGTAATCTTCGAGGGCGGTACGCTCGCCTACAACCCCACACTGGTCCGCGTGTTCCGGGAGCAACTGAATCTATCGGACGATCAGGTTATCGTCCCGCGCGATCCGCAGATCATGGTCGCGCGCGGTGCCGCCCTGTCGCTGACCGACATGTTCGCATCGTCCCAACCGATCGACCTTCCCGACGCTTTTGTCCGGCTGGATAAGCTCGAGACGGTCGCGCCCGCAAGCGGGGAGGGACGTCTTGCCCAGCCCTTTTTTGCCACACCTGCCGAGCAGGCGGATTTTACGGCACGCCATGGCAAAGAGACGCCGGCAAAGGGTCCGGATGCGTATGCGCCCGGAGAGACGGTGCGTGTGGCGCTCGGTATCGATTCGGGGAGCACGACGACCAAGTTCGCCCTGGTCGATGAGGCGGGTGAGCTTGTCGATTCGTTCTACGCGTCTAATAACGGCAGACCGCTCGACGTCGCCCAACAGGGTCTTGTCAGCTTGAAGAACCGCTGGGAGACAGCGGGAGTCACGCTTGCGATCGATGCCGCGGGCACCACGGGATACGGCGAGGAGCTTTTCGCGCGCGCGTTCCACGCCGACTACCATACGGTCGAGACGGTCGCGCACGCCCGCGCCGCGTGCGCATGCGTTCCCGATGCGACCTTCGTGCTCGACATCGGCGGACAGGATATGAAGGCCATCTGGCTCAACCACGGCGTGCTGACCGATATCGTCGTCAACGAGGCGTGCTCTGCGGGCTGCGGCTCGTTCCTCGAGGGTTTTGCCAAAAACCTCGGAATAGCCGTTGAGGATATCGCGACCGAGGCATTTTCGTCCAAAGCCCCCGCCGTTCTCGGCAGCCGCTGCACGGTGTTCATGAACAGCAGCGTCGTTTCCGAGCAGCGGCGCGGTAAGGGTCCGGGCGACATCATGGCCGGTCTCTGCCGTTCGATTATCGAGAACGTGTTCACCAAGGTCATTCGCGTTTCAAATCTCAGCCGTCTGGGCGACAAAGTCGTCGTCCAGGGCGGCACGTTCCGAAACGACGCGGTGCTGCGCGCATTCGAGCAGTATCTGGGCAAACCCGTCACGCGTGCGCCCCACCCGGGGCTGATGGGCGCTATCGGTATCGCCCTGCTCGCGCGCGAGGAATGCCGCAAGGGCGACGCCGGCACGTCGTTTATCGGGCTCGATGCCGTGGAGCGCTTCGAGCATCGCGAGTTCGGCGGCGTTACCTGCCGTCGGTGCAACAACCGCTGCCAGCGCGCGGTCGTGGCATTTGGCGACGGCTCGCTTTACGTCACGGGCAATCGCTGCCCGCGCGGCGGCGCCATCTCATGGGATGAGCTCGTGCGCGAGGTTCCCGCGGCGGAGGAGCTGCGTCCGCAGGGTGCTTGCGAGGCACAGGCACCCGGCACGGGGCGCGACCGGACCGCGGCTGCCCCCAATCTCTTTGTCGACCGCGAGAAGCTGCTGTTCGAGTCGTACCCCACGGTTCCCGTCAGCGGGGGGCGCGATGTCACGATCGGCATTCCCCGTGTGCTCGAGTTCTGGGACACCATGCCGTTCTGGTCGACGTTCTTCAGCACGCTCGGCTTTAAGGTGCGCGTCTCGGGACGCAGCACCAAGGCGATGTACGAGCGCGGTCTGGCGCACGTCACATCCGACACCGTGTGCTTCCCGGCCAAGCTCGTCCACGGGCACATCCGCAATCTCGTCGCCGCCGGCGTCGACCGCATCTTCATGCCCATCATCACGACGGTGCCCACCGAAAACACCGCCTCTACCAGCGAGTGGATGTGCGCCGTCGTAAAGGGATACCCCTACGTGATGCGCAATTCCGATAACCCGGAGGAGCGTTTCGGCGTTCCGTTCGATACGCCGCTGTTCCACTGGTACGACGAGGGCGACCGAAACCGCCAGCTCAAGGCGTGGTGCAAGGAGACCTTCGATATCGATGCCGACCTGGTTGCCAAGGCGACCGAGCAGGCGGACCGCGCGCAGGAGACGTTTGAGAACCAGCTGCAGCTGCGCGGCAGGCAGGTGCTCGAGAACGTGCACGAGGACGGCGGCTACGCGGTGGTGATCGCTTCGCGCCCGTACCACAACGACCCGCTGGTCAACCACGGGCTGCCCAAGCTCTTCTCTGAGCGCGGCATCCCCGTGCTGACGCCCGATGCGGTGCCGGGGGTCTGCAACGTCGATCTTTCCAACAGCCGCATCGACATCGTGAACAACTACCATGCGCGCATGCTGTCGTGCGCGGTCATCGTCGCATCGACGCCCGAGCTCGAGCTCGTGCAGATGGGCAGCTTCGGCTGCGGCCACGATGCGTATCTCACCGACGAGATCGCGCGCATGATGGGCGAGATGGGCTCCAAGGTTCCGATGATGATCAAGCTCGATGAGAGCGACGTCGCCGGTCCCATGGGCATTCGCGTGCGTTCGTTTATCGAGTCGGTCAACCGTCGTCGCGCGGAGGAGCGTGCCGAGGGCGCCCGGGTGCACGCGGTCCATCCGCTCGACGACCCGTATAAGGTCAAGTACACCAAGCGCGACCGGCACGACAAGATCGCGCTGGTCCCCAACACCTCCCATGCGTTCTGCAGGCTCATGACCGCGGGGATGCGCAATCAGGGCGTGCGCGCCGAGGCCCTTGATATCGGGCGCGAGGATGCCATCCGCCTGGGTAAACGCTATGTGCACAACGACATCTGCTTCCCCGCGCAAATCGTGATCGGCGAGGCGCTCGCGGCACTCGAGAGCGGTAAGTACGACCCGCACGACGTCGCCGTGGTGACTGGCAAGTATATCGGCGACTGCCGCCTGACGCACTACATGCCCCTGCTGCGCCGCGCGCTCGACGACGCGGGATACGACTATGTCCCGGTGCTCACCAACGACGACGTCGATGCCCACAATGCGCATCCGGGCTTCAAGCTCGGCCTTGGCCCGAGCATCCAG
>CABUZD010000076.1 GCA_902495945.1 uncultured Collinsella sp. | reverse complement strand
TCGGTCACCACCGAGACCTCGGCCGTCATGCCCGGCTTCAGGCGCGCGTCGGGCGCCTCGATGAGGATGTCGACGTTAAAGGTCACGCTGCCGCCGCCGTTGACGGCGTCGGAGTTTGCCACCGACGCGATAGCCGTGACGGTGCCCTGGCTCACGATATCGGGAAACGCGGGATACGTGACGTTGGCGCTCTGCCCAACGGCGATCTTGGCGATGTCCTTTTCGCCCACCTGCACGGTCACCTTCATCTTGGATAGGTCGGCGATCTGCATGCACTGCTTGCCGCCGCTCGTATCGCTTTCGCCCATGATCATGCCGCCTGTTACCGTAGCGCCCACCTTGGCGTTGAGCTCCACGATGCTACCCGAGCTCGGGGCCGTGACCGTGCGACTGGCGGCCTTGGCGTTCGCCTGGTCGAGGTTTGCCTGGGCCGATGCTAGGCTGCGCTGCGCGGCCGATACGGCGTTCGTGTCCGCTGATGCGGCGGAGACGCCAGCCGCTGCGGAAGCTCCATCGACGTCCGTCGTTGGGGTGGTCTGCGCTGCGGTTGCGGCTTTCTGCGCGTTGGCGAGGTCTTCTTGAGCGGCTGCAACTGCACGCTGCGCCTCGGCAACGTTGCGATCGAGCTCGTCGTTTTTAATGGTCATAAGCACGTCGCCCTCGTTGACGGATTGGCCTGCCTGCACGTTGATGGAATCGATCGTGCCATCGACAGAAGGGGAGACCACTGAGGACGAAATGGGTTTGAGCTGGCCTTTTGCCTCGACCGTTGTGGTAAACGTGCCCTCGGTCACCATGTCGGTCACAGGCCCGCTAGCGTCCTGTGGCTGCGCATTGATAACCAGGGTTGCGACAATGGCAATGAGCGCGATGGCACCCACGACGCCGGCGGCAATACCGCGTCGAATCAGCTTTTTACGTCGACGTTCGGCACGTTTTGCCTTGAGCTTGGCATACGCCTCTTCATCGGAAATCTCGGCCGTATCGTTCGCGCGTCCGCTCTGCTTATCGGCATGTACGTTTGTAACCAGAGGAATCGTTTCGGTGACATCTTCGGGCGTGTGCTCGGTATCATCCGGGCCCGGGGTGGTCGTGGGGACATTCGGCATAGCGTCTCCTTTATAGAAAGTACCTTGATAAGTATATGCGCCCACCGGTTGGGGTGGGCGCATGGGACGGTTTCTTTCGGAACTGTTAGATTGGTCGCAGCAGTTCCACGTTGTAGGAATGCGCGCGTTGCACTACGAGTGGACAACCACGCACAGGCCGACTTTGATGCAGTCGTGAAGTGCCTTGGCGTCGGCCAGTCGCAGGTTGATGCAACCGTGGCTGCCGCACCACTTGTACGACTCGGCGTTATCGAAGCTCTTGTCGTTTTGCCAGGTGGCATCGTGGAAGCCGATCATGTTGCCCTCAAACGGCATCCAGTAGCTCACCGGACTCTCGTATTTGGGCTTACCGGTCTCGGGGTCCTTGGCTCCGATCAGGGTGCTGCCGCCGTCGTTGCTGTTGATCTGCCACACGCCCTCGGGGGTGGCGTCTTCGCCCGGTTTGCCGGAAATAAAGTTGGCCTCCCAAACGATATTGCCGCTCTCGTCATAGTAGCGCGCGTGCTGCTCGGACAGGTCGACGTCGATATACGCCTTCCAGTCGGGCTCTCCCTTTGCGGTAAAGGTGTCGGCCTTCTGGGAGTACTTGATCTCGATTTCGCCGGTCTGCTTGTTGTTAATGGCGTCCTCGACCTGCTTGGCGAGCGAGCTACTGTCGATGGACCAACCAAAGTCACCGCCTTCGACGGCGCACTGCTTGCCATCGGCGCGCGTCCACCAGCGAGTGGAGCCCACGGTATTAAAGCCGTTGGCGAGCTCGGCTGCCCAGCTGCTGATCTGCGACGTATCGAGCGTGGGGTTGGCCGGATCGGCAAAGCTGATCCACTGCAACACGGAAGCGCCGTCAACCTTGCCGGCATCCTCGCCGTTAAGCTTGAGGGTCACGTTGACGCCCAGGAAGTTGTTGGCGGCATCGCATGCGGCCTGAATCTGATCATCAGTCAGCGTTCCATTGAGCGGCTCATAGGCATCGTTGCCGAGCTTGGAAAGATCTACGGTCTCGGCTAGCGAGGCAAGCTCGAGCTCGGCATACTTAATGACATGCTCGCGGTTGAGTTTTTCGTTGGAGCGCGCCTTCTCGACGGTAAACTTGCCCGCTTGCTCGTCATAGGAGCTATTGGCCTCGAACGTGCCCGAACGCCCCTCGTTAAACTCGTCGATGGCGGCGCCCAGATCCTTCTCAAACTTCTTTTGGTCAAAGGTGTCGGAGAGCATGGACAGGTCGACGTCTTGATCAAGATCGACTTCGTTGGAGGTAGCGGTTGTTTTGGTTTTGCCGCTTAAGGATTCCACAAGGCGGACCGGCCATACAAAGGCTTCGTTGTGGCTGATGATCTCTTTTGCGGCAGCCTCTCCGTCGACGATGGGTTCATCGGACTCGGGCTGATAGGTCCAGCTAAAGTCATCGCCTGTCACGGAGAGCTTATAGTGCTTCCATGCCGAGTTGACCTTGGTGGCGGCAGACGAAGCGTTGGAGAACGAGACGTCGACGCCGGCGATGGTGGTGTTGGGGTAGGCTACCTTCGAAAACGCTACGATGCCTACGATATAGACAATGGCGATAAGACCCAGGACGACAAAGAGCGTCGTCTTTTTGCCCGACTTATTGTTCTTGGCGGGTTTGCGTGCGGGGCCGCGATCGCCTCGAGCGTGCGTGGGGGGCTGCTTGGGCGCATTGCCGTTTGCCTGGCGCTGCTGACGTTGTTGACGCTGCTGTCGCTGTTGGTTCGGGCGTTGGGAAGCGTTTGCCGCACCACGCTGCTGACCGTGGCTCGGCGCGATAGGACGCGGTGACTGAACGCCGCCGGTGTGCCTGCTCGGCTGCTGCGGATCGGGAATCAGTTGAGTTCGATCGTTTTGCGACATCGTATGCATATCCTTCGAATTTCGCCTTATGGCTCATCGTGTTTTTACTGGGCTTGCATTATAGCGATTGCCCTGCTGTTTGTGGTACGGAAACGGTGGCATTCAAAAGAGGTGGGACATTTGTCCCACCTTTGAGTCATTCTTTGCCGTTATCCGCACACACCGCATTTTGCACAGGCCGAAAGTGCGGCCGGAGCCTGCGCGATGCCGCCCTTTGCCGTCTCGCGCAGCGTGGCCGGCAACGCGTGACCCACCGAGAGCATGACATGTGCCATCTGGTCAAACGGAACCAGGCTCTTAATGCCTGCGAGGGCGAGTTGTGCCGAGCTAAAGGCCGCTGCCACGCCTATGGCGTTGCGGTTTTGGCAGGGCACCTCCACGAGGCCACCGACGGGGTCACAAACGAGGCCCAGCAGGTTACTCAGCGCGATGGAACTGGCGTCGAGCGCCTGCTCGGGCGTGCCGCCGAGCATCTGCACCAGCGCGGCGGCTGCCATGGCAGCGGCGCTTCCCACCTCGGCCTGGCAGCCGCCCTCGGCGCCGGCGACGCAGGCGCTCGTGGTGAGGTTGAGGCCGATGGCGGCTGCGCAGTAGAGCGCGTCCATGACCTGCTCGTCGTCGAGCTGAAGGTGATCGGCGAGCGCCAGCACGCAGCCGGGCACGACACCCGCGGAGCCTGCCGTGGGGGCGGCGACGATCACGCCCATGGTAGCGGAGCGCTCGAGCACGGCCATCGCGCGGGCCACGGCATCGGTCTGAACGGGGCCCATCAGGCTTGCACTCAAATCGTTGCGGCTGGTGGCATCGACGAGTTTGGCCTCGCCGCCGATAAGCCCGCCGAGCGAGCGCTGCGGATTGACGATGGGGGTTGTGGTCTCCTCGCGCATGACGTCGAGTACGCGGCGCATGGCGGCGACGGCGTGCGCCTCACCGGTCAGACGCGCCTCGCGCACGGCCATAACGGCGCCGATATTCAGGCCGAGCTCGGCACACGCATCGAGCAGCTGCTCGCCGTCGTCGAAGATCTCCTTGGCCGAGACGCCGGGAGAGAGCGACGAGGCAGAACCGGGGAGCTCGATAAAGGTCGCGTAATCGACATTGTCGAGCTTGCGCAGCATGGGGACGACGGTGTCGTCGGGCGCGCCGTCGGTCTCAAAGACGGAGTAGGCCTGGCCGCCCACTTCGGTGCGGTAGGTGCGGCAGAAAGCGATGTTTACGTGGGCGTAGGCGAGCAGGTTGGTGAGCGCGGCGAGTACACCGGGGACGTCCTTGTGTGCCACGAAGAGCGTGGAATACATGCCCGAGATGTCGACGCCGACGCCGTTAATGCGGCTGATGCGCATCTTGCCGCCGCCAAGGCTTTCACCGCGGACCTGTGCCGTGGCGCCCGTGTCATCGACCATGTCGATGTCGACGGTATTGGGGTGGATGGAGGCGTCGTCGCCCTTGATGTCAAAGTGATATTCGAGGCCCTGCTCGCGTGCGAGGTCGAAGGCCTGCTTGATGTTCTCGTCATCGGTGTCGAGGCCCAGGATGCCTGCGACGAGCGCGCGGTCGGTGCCGTGGCCGCGGTAGGTGTGGGCGAAGGAGTTCCACAGGCCAAAGGTGACTTTGGTGATGCGGCCTTCCAGCAGGCTGGCGGCAACTTGGGCGCAGCGCAGGGCGCCGGCGGTATGCGATGAGCTGGGGCCGACCATGACGGGGCCCAAGATCTCGAATGCCGAGGTCGTAGCTAGTGTTTGCGGCTTGCCTGCCATGGGTGCTCCTTCTTTGTCCCGTCGTTCCGAGGGGCGGGGCATACTTGTCCCGTCGTTCCGAGGGCTTTGGTATTTGGTCGCCTGCTCTACAGTCCTGGCTCGCACGGAGGCCACATTAAGTGGCCTCCGGCTCGTGCGGAACTCGCGACCGACCAAATACCAAAGCCCTCGGAACTTAGGATACATGGCTGGAGTCGCTCTGCTGCAAAATTTATCGGCCTGTGATTTATTCCATGTCCCAGGTAGGCTCATCTTCACAACCTTTAAATAAAAAAGAAGTACCGGTTGGGGCCGGTACTTCTTTTGGTGCGTTGTTATTTGGCTGTAGCTTTTCGAGTTAGCTTACAGGCCGCAGGCTGCTTTGAGTTCTTCGACTCGATCGGTTTTCTCCCAGGTGAAGTCGGCGTCTTCGCGGCCGAAGTGACCGTAGGCTGCTGTTTTCTCGTAGATGGGGCGACGCAGGTCTAGGTCGCGGATGATTGCGCCCGGGCGCAGGTCGAAGGTCTTCTCTACGGCTTCAACGATCTTGTCCTCGGCAACATGCGCGGTACCGAAGGTGTCGACCATGATTGAGAGGGGCTTGGAAACGCCGATGGCGTAAGCAAGCTCGACTTCGCAGCGATCGGCCAGGCCGGCGGCGACCACGTTCTTGGCGACCCAGCGCGCGGCATACGCGGCGGAGCGGTCGACCTTGGTGCAGTCCTTGCCGCTAAAGGCACCGCCGCCGTGACGGCCGTAGCCGCCGTAGGTGTCGACGATGATCTTGCGGCCGGTGAGGCCCGTGTCGCCCATGGGGCCGCCCACGACAAAGCGACCGGTGGGGTTCACGTAGATGTCCGCGTTGTCCCACGGCATGTTCTCGGCGGCCATGACCGGGGTGATGACGTGCTCGATGAGGTCGGCCTTGATCTTGCCCATGTCCTCGATCTCGGCGGCGTGCTGCGTGGAGATGACGATGGTCGTGACCTCGACGGGCTTGCCTTCCTCATAGCGCACGGTGACCTGGGTCTTGCCGTCGGGACGCAGATAGGCGAGGGTACCGTCGTGACGCACGGCGGCCAAGCGCTCGGCTAGGCGGCTTGCCAGGTAGTGTGGCATGGGCATAAGGGTCTTGGTCTCGTTGGAGGCATAACCGAACATCATGCCCTGGTCGCCGGCACCGATCAGGTCGATCGGGTCGGTGGTAGCGCCGGTCTGGGTCTCGAAGGACTCGTCAACGCCCTGCGCGATATCGGGCGACTGCTCATGGATGAGGCTCATGACGCCGCAGGTGTCGCAGTCAAAACCGAACTTGGCACGGTTGTAGCCAATGCGGCGTATAACGCCACGGGCGATCTCCTGCACGTCGACGTAGGCCTGAGTGCGGATCTCGCCGGCGACGATGACGGTGCCGGTCGTCACGAGGGTCTCGCAGGCGCAGCGGACGTTCTCCACGTTGGCAGGCACGCCGTTGGGGGCGATGTAGCCCTGCTCCTGCAGCTCTATTTCTTTGGCGAGGATTGCATCGAGGACGGCGTCGCTGATCTGGTCAGCGATCTTATCGGGATGGCCTTCGGTCACCGACTCCGACGTAAAAACGAAGGACCCGTGTTGGGGTGGGATGGAACGAAGTTCTTCTGACATGATTGTCCTTTCAAAAACGTGTCCCGGCGACCGTTACCATTCCGCCGGGCTCTCTATGCAAGGGCACATCATAGCGCGTAAATCAAACATTCACACCCTTTCCGCACCTACTCATTGGGGACAGACTTAAATGACCAGCCTTCCTAAGTGCCGACAGGTTGCCCAATGACTGGTCATTTAAGTCTGTCCCCAATGAGTATCCCCAATGAGTAGGTCGGTGCCCTTTGTGCGGAGGTTGCTTTGATGCTTTATACTGGTGCGGTTAGACATCCATCCTGCAATCGAGGAGATTTCCATGGCATCAGACGTTCGCGTCCGCTTTGCACCCTCACCGACGGGCAAGCTGCACATTGGCGGCGCCCGCACCGCTATCTATAACTGGGCTTTCGCCCGTGCTAACGGCGGCACGTTCATCCTGCGCATCGACGACACCGACCCCACCCGCTCCACCGACGAGAACACGCAGATCATCCTGCGCGCCATGCGTTGGCTGGGCCTGGACTGGGACGAGGGTCCCGAGGTGGGCGGCGATTTTGGCCCCTACGCCCAGACCGAGCGCTTGGACCTGTACAAGCAGGCCGCCCAGAAGCTTTGGGACGAGGGCAAGGCCTATCCCTGCTTCTGCACCAAGGGGCAGCTCGACGCCGACCGCAAGGCCGCGCAGGAGCGCAAGGACCCCTTCCAGGGCTATCAGCGCCGTTGCCGCGATCTTGATCCCGAGGAGGCCCGCCGCCGCATCGAGGCCGGGGAGTCCTACGTCCTGCGCATCAAGGTGCCCGAGGACCGCGGCGACGTCGTCATCCACGACGCCGTCCACGGAGAGGTGACCTTCGACGCCAAGGAGCTCGACGACTTTGTCATCTTCCGCTCCGACGGTACGCCCACGTATAACTTCGCGACCGTCGTCGACGACGCCATGATGAAGATCACCCACGTCATCCGCGGCGACGACCACCTGTCCAACACCCCGCGTCAGGTCATGGTCTACGAGGCCCTCGGCGCTCCCGTGCCCACGTTCGCTCACATCTCCATGATCCTGGGCGCCGACGGCAAAAAGCTCTCCAAGCGCCACGGCGCCACCTCGGTGGAGGAGTACCGCGACGCCGGCTACCTGTCCGACGCCTTTGTCAACTACCTGGCGCTGCTCGGCTGGTCGCTCGACGGCGAAACCACGATCATCCCGCGCGATGTCCTGGCCAGCAAGTTCTCGCTCGACCGCATCTCCAAGAACCCGGCGACCTTCGACCCCAAGAAGCTCGACTGGGTCAATGCCGAGTACATCAATGGCATGTCCGATGCTCAGTTTGCCGACGAGATCATGGTTCCTGAGCTGCACGAGGCGGGTCTCATCGAGGGTAATGTCGAGTACGGCGAGGATTGGATCGACGCGCTTGCCGCCATCGTTAAGCCGCGCACCAAGATGCCGGCCGACGCCGTGACCGTCGCCGCTCCCT
>CABUZD010000075.1 GCA_902495945.1 uncultured Collinsella sp. | reverse complement strand
CGCCTTGGGCTTGACGGTAACGGCGCTGCCGCCGACCAGGGTCATGATCGGCGCGGTGCCGGCCTCGCCCTGGGCGATGGCGTCGCCGTCGGCGACGATGAGCCAGTAGCCGCAGGGCAGCTCGGCCGCCGTGCCTGCGTTAAGGGCCACGGAAGTTGCGCCGGCATTGCAAATCGCACGAGCAAGCTTTGCCGTCAGCGCGGTCGTTATGTGTCCGTCGGCATCCATCCATTCGGCAGCCTCTTGTGCCCCCGATGCCGAGCTATCGAGCCCCGCATCATGAAGCACGGGGAGAACAGCTTGACGAACGGCGTCATTCGCCCACGTTACGTCAGTTGCGACTTTTTGGCCGGCATCAGCATCGTCGGCAACGATCGCCGAAAAGAGCTGATACGTGTCATACCGCGTCGCAACTTTACCGTCCACCGTAATAGCTCCGGTACCGACAGCATGAGCCGTCCCGGGCAACACCACAAAAGAGAGGATGGCAACCGTGACTATCGTCGCGACAGCCAGCAAGCGGCGGCAAAACCTACTCACGACGGCCACCTCGATCCAGATCGCGATGACGACGAGCATGCATCCACGTCGCGGCAAAACACAGCATCGAAGCGCCGGCCAGATACGTCATAGTCAAGCCAGCCCCGCCCGCCTCGGGAAGCGTGGTCGAATACTTGTTGGTAAAGGTCGGTGGAGTCGGAGAGTCGTTATCGTAGGTGACGGTGACATCGAGCTTTCCGTCGCCATTAGCCACGACAACCTTAACCTTGTGCTCGGTCGTGTCATAGGTAATGTGATCCTTGACGTTGCCCTCGGCGTCCTTGGGAACGACCTCGGAGATCTTGTAGGTATAGGTTCCCGCCTTGTTGTACTCGACGGGAAAAGAGACGTTCCCCTCGGCGTCATTAGTCACCGTCTGGAGTACCTTGCCCTCGCCGTCCTTGAGCTCGAACGAGAACTGTCCTTCCTTGAAGGTTCCACCTTCAAGCACTTTCTTTGCTTTGATTTCCGTGGATACCGTCAGGCGATTATCGTAAATCCAAATCTTGTCCTTCTCGGCATCGCCGATGATCTCCGCATTCCCGACAACGTCCCTCGCCTTTTCAAGCGCGGCCTGATATTCCTCCGTAGTCGCATCGCCCTTGAGCATGATCCATGTGGGGCTTGTTGTATCGTACCCCTCAGGCGCCTTCGACTCCACAAGCTTGTAGAGCACGCAATTTGTCATCTTTTTGGTGCTCGTGCCGAACGAGATTTTTCCGCTGCCATCGGTCTTGGCAGTCTGGAATTCCTCATCAGTCTCACCGGCGCCATCCATGGCCACACTGTAGAGCGTAAACTCCGCACCCTCGAGCGTCGCGCCGACCTGCTGGGCGTCGTATTTGGTCATCGTGATGCCGTAGCCGTTGCCACCTGCGGTAGCAGAAGCGCTCTTGACAATCCATTTTTGATCATCGATCGCGGAGCCATCAGTCACCCCCGTGAGCGTGGCGGTGTTGGAAAGAGAAACTTCATCGCCAGGATTTCCGCTCGGGATCACCTCATACTCGACTTTGAGATACTTCTTATCGGGCACGTTAAGTGTCAGCTTCGTACGCGAGCCAGATTCATCCTTGACTTGCTCCATCTCCGATGAATAGTCCTCATCAGCCAGCAGTGACCAGGCACCATTCATCCGCTCATAGACCTTAAGCGTAGACGGCACCAACGTGCACTTGGCATCCATGGTGTCGACGAGCTCGAGGATGTCAGTGTCGCTCTTAAGGGCAACCGCAGACTTGTTGACCAGAATGGTGTACTTGATGCGATTGCTGTCAGTGACCCGCTCGCCGGTCTTGTTGATAACGTTGTTCTTGATGGTGACGGTTCCGCTGCCAGAGCTGAACTCCTTCTCACCCGACTTAGCGCTGGCAGAATTAGTGAACTTCACCTCGTTCGTAGAGGTGTCGAACTTGCCTCGCTTGACCGCCGTCCGATACGTAAGCTTGGCGTAACCGGCAAATTCACCAAGCTCTGTTGTAGGAATGGAGAAGGTGACCGTGCTACCGTTGCTTTTCACATTGCCGGCATCGAGCTGTTTGCCCGAAATGATCGTCTCCGCCTCGCTTCCGCTACCGTAGCCGGCATGCTGATCGTAGGGATTCTGCACGAGCGTGTATTTGGCGGAATTCACAACGTAGCTCATACCGTCCGGAAGGGTGTCGACAATATTCAGAGGTTTGTTGCCGAGTTTTCCGGCTCCGTAGTATTCGTACTCACCATTTGCGCCCTTGTTGCCCTGCTGGCGGTTCGCGTACACTGTCCAGTCGACGAGCCAAGCACCCTTCTCTGCCGAGCCGTCGACGGAGCTCCAGTCGAAGCTCTCGCTCCAAGACACCTTCGACTCCGCTTCCGGCTTCTCGACCGCAGGCGTCGTTTCTTTGTTGACAACGTACATAACGAGGTCGGTGTACTGCCGCTGAAGGTTCAGGCCCGACGCACTGACCGACGCGAAGTTCGAGTACCAGCCCGGCAACGCATCGGACGTGGTGGTGTAGGTGATGACGGCGTAGTCCTCGTTCTCGAGGGCGGCCTTTACCTTGTCGTTCACATTTATATCAAGGTTGAAATTTCTTTTTGTTCCACCGACCGTCCAGTTGGCCGTCAGGTCCCAGTCAGCGTTCTGGCCCCGTTTCAGCACAGTTTCGCCGATTGCGATGGAAATGGAATCTACGTCGATGCCGAGATTTTGCGACCACGCCGACTGAAACGTATCCTTCACCGTCACCTTGTCCGGATGGACCGCATTAACGATCGCTTTCAGCGCGACCTTCGTCTCCCACGTCGCCCTGCCCGTCGTCCCGGCCTCGTCGGAGCTCACGCGCCTCTTGGTGATCGGCGTACCCATCAGCTGCGGCGTAAACTTGCCTTCGGCTGCTCCCGAGACGCGGCCTTCATGCTCGATAGTCGCATTGTTGTGCACGGTGTCATAGGAATTCGTATCGTTCATCCTGGTGTGATAAACGATGCAGTAGGTGGCGTACTTATCGTTAAGGTTGTCCGGGAACGTATAGGAAAAGGTATCTTTCGACGAATCAAGAGCACGCTCGTAGATCTTGACTCCATCCGATTCCGACGTACCTTTGTAAACCGTGTTACTCCCCGTATACGTTTGTTTAGCGTCCAACTTATCGGTGAACTTGTAGCCACTCATGTCAGCCTTAAGCTCGCCTTGGTTGAGCCTGACCGTCCATTTGATGTCCGACGACGTGCCCGAGCCGTTGGACTTGTTGATCATGTCATAACGAAATTGACTAGGAGCAGCCGTGGCCGTGCCGTTCTGGCGATCGTTAGGGCCGCCCCATTTCCACGCTGCCGTGTTTTTGGAGCCCCCCTGTTCGTTGATATACTCGCCGTTGTTCACGGAGACGTCACTCTTCAGCTTGGTTTCATACGTAATCGTATGGACACCCCGGGGAAGGCTGCCCAAGTTCTCGATGGTCGCGGTCTGACCTTCGATTGTTGGCTGCGATTCAATCGTCTTGCCGTCAAGCTTAAAGCTGCCCTCCACAAAGCTGAAGTTCTCGCCTAGCGTATCGGTGAACTTAACGCTTGTGGCATACGGCTCGACGGTGAGCTTAACGGTCCAGGTGACCTTGGCCACGCCGTTGGAGCCCTGAGAGAAAACCCCCGACTTCTCTCCCTTAACGCTACCGTCCTTGGTGGAAATATCGACCTTCCCCACGCCGGGGAACACGACAGATGTCACGCCACCAGAACCAACGTCCTTGTTTTTAAGCTGGAACGAGAAGCTGGCCGCGACATGGATGTTCGCAGGGTTTTTCGCGAGCCACGCCTTGTCGAACGTAAAGATGGCCTTGTTGTTTTTAATCTCCCATGTGCCAGCTCTTACGGCATCGGTGCCCGTTCCCGCCATAAGGTCCACAGCGGCGTTATCGTCGACGGCTATGGTGTCAGGAAACTTGTAAACGGCAACATTGTTCCCAGGCGTAGGAGCCTCGCCAGTTTTGAAATTTGCCGAAAAAGCCCCGTAAAGGGTTGATACAGAGGTCACGGCACCTTTTAGCTCCTGAGTACGATACTCGTCGGTATAGAGCTTAACCGTAACGCTCGCTGTCTTCTCATCAATCGCAATCGGCGTCGGCGTCGTCGCATCCTCGGCGCGCACAGGGGCTGCGCCGTGAAAAACTGCAGCGGTAAGGCTAATTAAAAATAAAGACCAGGGTCGCCATACCCAGCGACCGTGAGCGGTGTGCGTCCATAGTTGTCCCTTAATTCCTACAACACAGTGTGGAATACGGCGAATCGTCGGATCGAACACAAGCCCCAACATCTACGAGAACCTACCTAGCGCATTGCAAGAACCCATTGGGGGCAACTTCTAAGACGGTTCGTCTATGCCACAATGCATAAAATACAATATAGATAACAGTCATGTAAACCGCTGGTAAAGAGGTCTTTTAATGTAATACCAGTTGATATTTATCTGTTAACGGTTTTGTATCAAAGCGGTTATATCCTGTGGAATTATGTATATGTTTAAACAACTTTACTTTGGCTGGAAAGCCGCTCGGGGGATAACCTCCTCCACCGTGGTGCAAAGTAACCTGTCCCCTTGCACCAAAAAGGGCGCCGACCATTGCGGTCGACGCCCTTTCTTGTTAGACGCTATAAAGCCCGGCACTTATTTGTTGACCTGGCCGGCGCGAACGGCAGCCTTCTTGCGGTCGGTAGCATTGAGCAGACGCTTGCGCAGGCGGATGTTCTTGGGAGTAATCTCGACCAGCTCGTCGTCGGCGATGTACTCCAGCGCTTCCTCCAGCGAGAAGGTGCGGGGCGGCACCAGCTGGACGGAGATATCGGAGGTCGAGGAACGCTGGTT
Organism: uncultured Collinsella sp.; assembly: GCA_902495945.1. Lineage (GTDB taxonomy): Bacteria > Actinomycetota > Coriobacteriia > Coriobacteriales > Coriobacteriaceae > Collinsella. The sequence goes on along the minus strand of CABUZD010000075.1, from coordinate 3,591 downwards.
GCCCAGGTTCTTGGTGCGAGCGATGTTGACGACCATGTCGCCGGCCTTGCTGCGCTCGCCCACGATCATGCCCTCATAGCACTCGGTGCCCGGCTCAACAAACAGCTGGCCGCGCTCCTGCAGCGTACCCAGAGCATAGGCAACGGCCTTCTCGGTGGTCATGGAGATCATTGCGCCGTTCTGACGGTTACCGATCTCGCCGGCGTAAGGACCGTACTCCAGGAAGGTGTGGTAGAACACGCCCTCGCCGTGGGTGACGTTCATGATGCGGTTCTTGAGACCCATGATGCCGCGCGTCGGGATCTTGAACTCAAGGTGCGTCACGATGCCCGAGGTGTCCATGCTCGTCATGATGCCGCCGGAGGTACCGAAGACCTCAACGACCTTGCCTGAGTACTCGTCCGGGCACTCAACGACGGCCTGCTCGACAGGCTCCATCTTGTTGCCGTTCTCGTCCTTCTTAAACAGGACGCGGGGACGGCCGACCTGGAACTCAAAGCCCTCGCGGCGCATGGACTCCATCAGAACAGACAGGTGCAGAATGCCGCGGCCCGAGACCTCGACGCCGCTCTTGTCCTCGAGCTCCTCGATCTTCATGGTCACGTTGTTCTCGGCCTCGTTGAACAGGCGCTCCTTGAGCTGACGGGCGCCCACGATGTCGCCGTCGCGACCGACGAGCGGGGAGGTCGAAGCCTCAAAGACGATGGACAAGGTCGGCGGGTCGATCTCGATGGGCTCGAGCTCGACGGGGTTCTCGGGGTCGGTGTAGACATCGCCGATATCGGTGCGTTCAATACCCACGACAGCGGCGATATCGCCGGCGCCGACTTCCTGGCACTCGGTGCGGCCCAGGTAGTCGAAGGTAAAGAGCTGCTTGATGGTAGCGGTGGCGCTGGAGCCGTCGTTCTTCACAACCAGAATCTGGTCGCCCTGGTGAATGGCGCCGGAATACACGCGACCGATACCGATGCGGCCGACGAAGTTGGAGTGGTCGATGGTCACGCACTGCATGGCCAGCGGGGCGTTCTCGTCAACCTCGGGCGCGGGCATGTCGTCGATGATCATATCGAGCAGCGGATACATGTCCATGTTGCCGTCGTTGGGGTCAAGACGGGCAAAGCCGTTCATGGCGCTGGCGTAGACCACGTGCTCCATGGCGAACTCAAGCTGGTCGTCGGTGGCGCCCAGGTCGGCCATAAGGTCGAGGCAGTCGTTGTAGGCCTTCTCGGGGTTAGCGCCCGGACGGTCGATCTTGTTGATGACGATCATAATCTTAAGGCCGGTGTCGATAGCGTGACGCAGTACGAAGCGGGTCTGGGGCATGGGGCCTTCAAAAGCGTCGACCAGCAGCAGGGCGCCGTCGGCCATACGCAGCACGCGCTCGACCTCGCCGCCGAAGTCGGCGTGGCCCGGGGTGTCGATGACGTTGATCTTGACGTCCTTGTACTCGATAGAGATGTTCTTGGCGAGAATCGTAATGCCGCGCTCGCGCTCCTGGTCGTTGGAATCCAGGACGCGGTCCTCGACCTGCTGGTTGGCACGGAAGGCGTCCGTGGCACGCAGGAGCTTGTCGACCATCGTCGTCTTGCCGTGGTCGACGTGAGCGATGATGGCGATGTTCCTCAGATTGTCTACGCGCATGTAGTTCCCCTATCTTCTATCTATATACAACCGGCACGCGTATGCGGCCCGCCCAGCGATACAACGCTCAGCGGGAATATTGAGCCTTTTACCGAAAACTCGTTTATTTTAGCGATTTTAGATGAGAGGGGTTTCCTCACCTGCAGGTTCAGGGTCGCTCCACATAAAACCATCGCCGGCGCCCATGCCCTCATACAGCACATATGCCGAAAAACCGCTCTCGAGCGTAGTCTCAAAGAAGCTCACGAGCAGAGCATCGTGATAGCCGCCGTCAATCTCGACGCAGCCGGTGTAGCCGATGGCATAGCGAGCGATACGGCCCAGGCCCTCGTCCTTAAGACCCATCTTGTGCTCGGAGATAAAGTTGGTGGCCGCCTCGAGGCACGCCTCTTCGCCATCCTCATCGAGCGCCGCCAGATAACGGTTGGAAGCGGCGTCCTCAATTGCCACGACCACGCCAGGGTTTTCACCGGCGGCAAGGTCGTCCAAGAACGCGCCGATCAGATCGCACACCATGGCGTCGAGCTCGGCGGAGACGTTACCAGCGTCCTGCATATCCTGTGCCATCTTTAGACCTTCCCATCGAGTTTGGCGTCGTTACAGTTCTTGTGCCTCAGCAGCGATCTTAGCGGCAGCGTCGCGGGCGCGCATCATATCCATCGCGCGCTTGTCGAGTACCTTGATCTGACTGGTCAGCATGACCGCATCGACCACGTCCCAGATCACCAGGCCCGTAGAGATCGAAAACCCAAGCGCACCAACTGTACCACGAAGGCGCGAGCAGATTGCCGCAACAAGGGCGGAGATGACAACCATCTTGATAAACGAGCCGCGGCGTTCGCGAAGCGTGCGGGCCTGCGTCACATAGGCAATGCGAGCCGCCTCAGAAGCCTCCGAGCGCATCTGGGCCTCGCGGGCGATTGCAGCCGCTTCAGCCGACATCCCGCCGGCCATCAGCGAACGCTCCGCAACCTGGACGCCCCGCATTTAGAAGTCATCGGGGGAGAGCGTATGGACGAACTCGTCGAACTTCTCGAACTCCTGCTCGTCGTCGACTTCCTCGGCGTGGGTAGAAACAGTGCCCAGGCGATTCATGATGTCGTCCTCCACAAACATGGGGGCATTGCTGCGCACGGCAAGGGCAATGGCATCACTGGGGCGGGCGTCGATCTTGCGCTCGTCACCATCGGCCAGTACGACGATCGTCGCGTAGAACACCGGCGGCTCGGCGCGAACGATCTCGATGCGCTCGAGCTTGGCGCCCAGGGCGCCAACAGTATCGAGCAACAGGTCATGGGTAATCGGGCGCTCGGCGCGGCCGCTATCGATGCCGCGGCTGATGGCAGCGGCTTCAAACGAACCAGTCTGAATGGAAAGGGAACGCAGCGGCGCGGGCGAGTCCGATTTGCTGCAGCGCTCGCGAAGCACGATAAGCGATGGCACGGGACCGGCGGCCATGACGATGGTCTCTATGTCGACACGAACCATGGAACACCTCCGGTACGTAGCGGTTAACACGCGGCAGCTCCACCGCATTGAATAGCTATACTACCCAATCTTTCGCACAGCACACAAAACCAAAATGAGATTTATCGCAGACAAGAAAAAAGCCCCAAGGCAATGCCCCAGGGCTCTTCACAGTTTTGATGGTGGACCTGACAAGATTCGAACTTGTGACCTCCCGGTTATCAGCCGGACGCTCTAACCAACTGAGCTACAGGTCCATCATGGTGGAGGTTAGGGGGATCGAACCCCTGACCTCAGGCTTGCAAAGCCCGCGCTCTCCCAGCTGAGCTAAACCCCCACGGAGACAGTAATAAACACCCCAGCGGCGACTCGGCTCTCGCTGGGGTGTTTATTGCGAAAGAAAGTGGTGGACCTGACAAGATTCGAACTTGTGACCTCCCGGTTATCAGCCGGACGCTCTAACCAACTGAGCTACAGGTCCAT
>CABUZD010000074.1 GCA_902495945.1 uncultured Collinsella sp. | reverse complement strand
TGCGGTTTGAAAATGACCTCCTGCGCCGACCAGCTTACTCGCGCTATCGAGGCCGCTCGCGCCGAGATCGCCTAATGGGTATCGCCGATCACATCAAAAACGGAATATCGCGTCGCGACTTTGTACTCGGTGGGGCTGCCGCGGGCGCTGCCACGGTGCTTGCCGGATGCTCGAAAAAAACGGGCACCAGCGATGATGCCGCCGGCGAGCCGCAGGTTATCAAGGACGATTCCAAAATCATCTCGATTACGGATGAGTATGAGGCTGTCGACATCGATCTTGAGCCGGCGGCGTCGTGGACGCTGCCTCTGGGTACGCTGCTGTACTACTGCGACGGCGATTACGCCGCGGCGATGATGGCGCCCGCATCGGCATTGCACGCCAACACACTCGGTGTGCTCAACCTGGGCGATGGCTCGCTTACCACATTAATCGAGGATCCTATCGAGGGCACGGGATACGCATTCTACGATGTCCGTGCCGGCGACGGCGTATTCGCGTGGGTTGAGATGAACTTTGCCAATTCATCGTGGAAGCTCTACGCTCAAAATCTGTCGGGCGCTTCGCTCTCTGGCGACGTGGTTGAGCTCGATCGAGGTGGCAAGGACTACGATCCGCCCCTGTTTACGGCGTTCGGGTCATCAATCATCTGGTATAAAATGCCTTCGGCAGGCGGCAATAAAACGAGTAGTGATTCGTTTTGCTTTCGTCGCTCGCTTGATGAATCCAAGGCCGAGACAATTTGGAAATCGACGGGCCGCTTTGCATCGGCCCCGCGCGCGAGCGACGGCATTTTGACCATCTCGCCGCGTGTCCGCAACGACGAGGGCGTCTACTACGGCATAACGGCAATCGATCTGACCGACGGCAACAACACCAAGCGTGCCCAGCTGATCCTCCCTTCGTCAGTTTCGCCTTTCGAGGCCGTATATATGGGCGATACCTTCGTGTTTTCTATCGAGGCGGCCTATAGTGGCGTGGGCAGCCTGGGCAATATGGGCACGTATATCGGTAATGAGGGAGGGCCGTACCTCTTCCTGTCACGCGAGCCGCTCGCATGTGCGGCTGGCAAGAAGAATAAATACCTTGTTAAGGTACAGGCGTCGCATTTCCTGATCGACACCTCTGCCAAGACCTATGGCTCGCTGCTGTCGCCCGACCGCGCTTTGGAGTATGGCGATTATCCAGCTACGGCGGGAAAATCGGACTCATTCCTTACGTACGCCACGGTGCGCAACAGCCAGGGTATACCAGAGACGGTCACTGCACGCCTATTCTCTCTTTAAGCTTAGAGGGGTTAAAAAGGCGCCAACAGGGGAATAAGCGGGTTGTAATTGTGAGTACCGCCCGCCGAGCTGCCGCGTCATAGCGGCATCCGGCGGGCTCAGGTGCGTTAAAATGGGCTTGTTCTTAGCTAATTGAGACAGGGGGGCCGTGTTATGGCTTCAGATGCAAAAAAGATTCTGCTGGTCGAGGATGAGAAGGCAATCCGTGACGCCGTCGCTGCCTATCTCGAGCGCGAAGGCTACTGGGTTGTGGGCGTCGGCGACGGCCAGTCCGCGATCGAGGAGTTCGAGAAGCATCAGTTCGACCTGGTCGTGCTCGACCTTATGCTCCCCAAGATTCCCGGCGAGCGCGTTTGCCGCACCATTCGCGATACCTCGGATGTCCCCATCATCATGCTGACGGCTAAGGGCGAGATCGAGGACCGTATTATCGGTCTTGAGCTCGGCGCCGACGACTATCTGATTAAGCCGTTCTCGCCGCGCGAGCTCGTCGCCCGCGTTCGCGCTCTGTTCCGCCGTGCCCATCAGGCCGACGAGCCCGCCGTCGAGGTGCTCGACTTCGGCGATCTGGTCATCGATATCTCGGGCCACAAGATCTTGGTCGAGGGCAAGGAAGTCGATCTGACGGCTTCCGAGTTCAAGCTGCTCACCACGCTTGCCCGCCATCCCGGCCGTGTGTATAACCGCATGGAGCTGGTCGAGAAAGTGCTCGGGTATGACTTTGAGGGCTATGAGCGCACCATCGATAGCCACGTGAAGAATCTTCGCGCCAAGCTGGGCGATGATCCCAAGAAGCCCAAGTGGCTCTACACCGTCCATGGTGTCGGCTATCGCTTCGAGGCTCCGGCCAAGACCGATAAGTCGGACGAGAAATAGGGAAATCACATATGACACCTGCGCGCTTTGAAATCGGACAAAAGCACAAGCAGGAGAGCGAGGCGGGTTCCAAGGCTAGTTGGAACACGCCTCGTTCCGATTCACGGCCAACGATGAGCTATCCCTCGCGCATGGCACTTGCTTTTGCTCTGACATCGCTCATGACGGTATTGGTGCTGGTGGGCGTTGTCTCTGTTGTGTGGGGCACGGTCTTTTCGGATTACACACGCTCCAATATCGTCGAAATCGCAAATTCCGCTGCCGAGAAGTTGGCAACCTCATATGAGGAAAACGGCTCTTGGACCGCGGGAGAACTGCGCACGGTCGCAACGTCGAGTTTGGTTTCCGACGATCTGGGTATGCAGGTCGTCAATAAAAAGGGCATGATCGTTTATGACGATTCCTGGCCCTCGGCAAGCGCCACCGCCGATGTACGCGAAAACCAGGCTACGACCGACGACACGAGCGGCAAGAGGGCATCGCATAGCCCGGTCTCGTCTGCTCCAACCGACTCCGATAGCGTTGCTAACGTCGAGATTGTAACGTCTTCCGGCGAGCATGTCGGACAGGTAAAGCTGTGGGCCATCGGCTCCGACGCGCTGCTCACCAAGGCGGACTCTGCGTTTAGGGAGAAGACCTTTAACGCCATGGCCCTCGCCGCGGTTGTTGCAATCTGCATTTCGGTCGTTATCGGATCGCTCGTGTCGCGCATGCTCACCAAGCCGATTCATCGCATCACCAGTACCGCAAAGCAAATCCGTGACGGCGACCTGTCGGCTCGCACGGGACTGCGCGGTGATGACGAGATCGATCAGCTGGGTGAGACCTTCGATGAGATGGCCACTTCGCTCGAGAAGGATATGAAACACGAGAAGCGCCTGACCTCAGACGTTGCACACGAGCTTCGCACGCCGCTTATGGCCATGCTCGCAACGGTCGAGGCCATGCAGGATGGCGTGTATCCCACCGACGATGAGCATTTGGAGACCGTTGCTTCCGAGACGCGTCGCCTGGCTCGTCTGGTGCAGCAGATGCTCGACCTGTCGCGCATGGAAAACAGCACGGCTCCGCTCAACCTTGAGCCGGTGGACATGGTTCCTTTCGTGCGTTCCATCGTCAATGCCCAGGAGCGCCTGTTTGTCGACCGCGATCTACGTCTGCGTTTTGCGGACGAGACCCAGGGTCACGACGATGTCGTCGAGGCCGATCCCGACATGATCACGCAATGTGTTATCAACCTCATGAGCAACGCCATGCGCTACACCCCCGAGGGCGGTTGGGTCGTGGTGTCGGTGCTCAGTGACCGCAAGCACGTCAGCATTGCCGTTTCTGATACCGGCATCGGTATTGCCAAGGACGATTTGTCGCGCATCTTCGGGCGGTTTTGGCGCGCCGATGCCAGCCGCGCCCGCGAAGCTGGCGGCCTGGGCGTTGGCCTCGCCGTGACCAAGCAGATCGTCGAGCGTCACCATGGCTACATATCCGTGGAGTCGGAGCTTGGAAAGGGTACGACTTTTACAATTCATCTGCCCCGCGAGCACACGGCGGACGCGGCATCTACTACAATGGAGCACTAGCTTTTCGCTATTCGGTGAAGGAGGGGCTGCGTCCCTGCCGCTCCGAGTTTGCGAAAACATGCGGGAAAGAACCCGCATTTCTGTCGTATTTAGGTAAGGAGTGACTCACGTGACAACGATGGAGCGTCGTCCGGATTCCCGTGGCAAGGTTCGTGATATTTACGATGCCGGTGAAAACCTGCTGATGGTCGCCACCGACCGCATTTCTGCGTTCGACTTCATTCTTCCCGACGAGATTCCGTTTAAGGGAGAGGTGCTCAATCGCATCTCGGCATTCTGGTTCGATAAGTTTGCCGACATCGTCCCCAACCATCTCGTTTCCATCGACCCGGCGGATTTCCCCGAGGAGTTTGCTGAGTATCGTGACTACCTCGCTGGCCGCGCCATGCTGGTTAAGAAGGCCCAGACGATTCCTATCGAGTGCATCGTCCGCGGCTATCTGACCGGTTCGGGCAAGAAGACCTACGACGAGAACGGCACCGTCTGCGGCATCCAGCTGCCTGAGGGCCTGACCGAGGCTTCCAAGCTTCCTGAGCCGCTGTTCACGCCGTCCACGAAGGCCGAGATCGGTGACCACGACGAGAACATCTCGTTCGAGCGTTGCTGCGAGATCGTGGGCGAGGACATCGCCACGCAGATTCGTGACCTTTCCCTCAAGATCTACAAGGCCGCTGCCGAGTACGCCGCGACCCGTGGCATCATCATTGCCGACACCAAGTTCGAGTTTGGTGTTATTGATGGCAAGGTCACGCTGATCGACGAGTGCCTCACGCCCGACTCCAGCCGTTTCTGGCCTGCTGCCAGCTACGAGGAGGGCAAGATCCAGCCTAGCTACGACAAGCAATTCGTCCGCAATTGGCTCAAAGCCAACTGGGATATGACGGGGGAGACCCCGCACCTGCCCGCCGAGGTCATCGATGGCACGTCCGAGCGCTATCGCGAGGCCTTCCAGATCATCACGGGCTCCCAGTTCACAAGCATGAAGGAGAACGCATAAGTGAGTACCCGTAGCGCCACGAACAAGCGCACGCAATCCCACGAAGTTACCGGGGTTGCGCGCAAGTCTGCCGCATCTGCTAAGCCCGCCCGCCAAGCAGCGGGCTCCGTTCGCGTCGTGCCGGCTTCGTCTAAGGCACGCCGCAAAGAGCTCGAGAAGGGCGAGAACCTCGAGGGCCTCTCTAAAGAGGAGAAGCGCGCCCGCAAGGCTAAGCAGCGCGCCAAGGAGGACCGCATCTATACGGTGTCGAATATCCTCCTCAAGCAGGACGAGGACTACACCAAGCGCCGTCGCATCTGGTGGATTGTGCTCGCCATTGGCATGGTGCTCGTCGTGGCAATTTGGGCCTCGCTGTACTTCGCTCCCGGCGGCACGGTGTCCAGTCCCGTCCAGATGGTCGGTATCGTTTTGTCCTATGTCATCATTCTGGGTGATTTTATCTACGACTTCGTTCGTATTCGTCCCCTGCGCAACATGTACCGCACGCAGGCCGAGGGCATGTCCGAGAACAAGCTCAACGCTCTTATCGAGCGTTCGGCTGCCGAGGAGGACAAGAAGGACTCCAAGAAGAAGTAGCGTTTGCATACATACTTATCGCTAAGATATAAGGCGCGTCGTTTTTGCGGCGCGCCTTTTTACTGTTCTATAGATAGATGGAGTGGCACATGATTCGAGCTGCCCTGACGGTCGAAGAGGCTCTGGAGGGCATGAAGGCCCTGGAGCCCAAGATTAAAAACTACGCGCGCCTGGTCGTCCGCAAGGGCGTAAACGTCAAGCCCGGCCAGGAGGTCGTCGTTCAGTCTCCGGTCGAGTGCGCGCCGTTTGCGCGCGTGGTGGTCGCGGAGGCCTATGCTGCCGGCGCCGGCCACGTGACGGTCATTTGGGCCGATGATGCCGTGACGAGGCTTACGTACGAGCATGTCGAGAAAAGCTATTTTGAGCAGACGCCCGAGTGGAAGCGCATGCAGCTGGATTCCTTGGCCCAGGATGGTGCCTGCTTTGTCTTTATCGAGGGTGCGGATCCTGCGGCCCTCAAGGGCATCAATCCAGCCAAGCCGGCCGCGGCATCAAAGGCGAGGAATACGCAGTGCAAAGTTTTCCGCCGTGGACTGGATTACAACATCAATCCGTGGTGCATCGCCGGCGCTCCGGTCGTGGCTTGGGCGCACGAGGTGTTCCCAGGAGACGCCGATGAGGTTGCAATCTATAAGCTGTGGAATGCGATTCTGCACACCGCGCGCGCCGATGGCCAGGACCCAGAGAGCGACTGGGAACTCCATGACGCCGCATTCGAAAAGAACCTGCGTTTCCTGAACGACAATCGTTTCGACTACCTGCATTACACCGCGGCAAATGGAACCGATCTGACGATTGGCATGACGAAAGGTCACGAGTGGGCCGGCGGCAAGGGCAAGACGCCCGATGGGCACCCCTTCTTCCCCAACATTCCCACCGAGGAAGTCTTCACTTCGCCCGATCGCATGCGCGCCGACGGTATCGTGTACTCTGCCATGCCGCTCATCCACCACGGCAATAAGGTCGACGATTTTTGGATTAAGTTCGAGGGCGGCCGCGTGGTGGACTACGACGCCCGCGTGGGCAAGGCAACGCTCGCAAGTATCATCGATACTGACGAGGGCGCTGCTCACCTGGGAGAGGTCGCACTCATTTCCAAGAACACGCCGATCCGCGAAAGTGGTGTTCTGTTCTACGATACGCTCTATGACGAGAACGCTAGCTGCCATCTCGCGCTAGGTGTGGGTTTCCCCGAATGCATCGAGGGTGGGTATGACATGTCCAAGGAGGAGCTCCTGGAGCATGGCGTTAACGTCTCGAGCACGCACGTCGATTTTATGATCGGCACGGACGACATCGATATTACGGGCATTACGCCTGATGGACGTGAAGTTGTGATTTTCCAGAACGGCCAATGGAGTTGGGAATAGTCCCAGACCGTGGTACAATGCCACCCGCGGGCCGTTAGCTCAGCTGGCAGAGCAGGGGACTTTTAATCCCAAGGTCCAGGGTTCGAACCCCTGACGGCCCACCATGGAATAGAAAGCGATCAACTCCGGTTGGTCGCTTTTTTGTCGCCCTTTCATGGGTTCGAACCCGTCGGGGGGCGCGGAGCTGAGTAAACGCGCGAGCGTTTGCCAGCGCAGCGCGCAAGGCGCGAAAGCGCCGCAGCGGCCGCCTGCGAAGCAGGCTGAACCCCTGACGGCCCACCCAAAGAAAGGAAAAAGAAATGAAAACAGATAGATACGGAATTAGCGGCAGCACATTAAAGATAATAGCGGCCATCTCGATGGTTCTCGATCATGTAAGCAGGATCGTCCTGACCAATGGAATCATGACTCACGCATCGTACAATCAGATATCAGACGAACAGTGGGCGATTCTAAGCGAGGCTTCGGATGTGCTTCATGTTCTTGGCAGAATTGCATTTCCCTTATTTTGCTTTTTGATAGTTGAGGGATTTTTGCACACTCATGACATAAAGAAGTACCTGCGAAATATGCTTGTCTTCGCAATCATTGCGGAGCCCATATACGATTTCGTTCAAACCGGGCAGCTATTTGACCTTCGGCAACAGAATGTTATGTATGAGCTCCTGCTTTCCTTGGTCTTTTTGATTATTCTGGAAAAGATACAAAGTCTTTCAAAATGGAAGAGGCACATTGCAGAAATTGCTCTGATTGTTTTGACAGCACTGGCAGCTGAATACACTAAGCTGGATGGCGGTGCGTATGGCATTCTGCTTGTGGCTGCATTCTATTTATTCCACGACAGCAAAGCTAAGATGTTCTTTGCTGCAGTATGTGCAGTGCTCCTTTCGTCATGCCATATAATTGGCGGCGGATTTGAGTTCACTACAGCTAATATTTTTAATCCTGATGTTGCTGCCGCGATAATTTCGTTGTTGCTTATCAATCTTTATAATGGCAAGCGAGGGCTGAAGCTGAAATATTTCTTCTACATTTTCTATCCGGCACATCTTGCTCTGCTTTATGGTGTCTCGCATATTGTTTTGAACTGTCTTTAAAAACTCTCAAACAAGTCTCTGAAAGCAGAAACAAATTGACCCTAAGACTGCTTGTGAATTTCCGGAAGACCTGAGAGATGCGAGGATAGACAACGAGGGCTGCAGAAAGATGCTTCTCAGTTCTCTGGCGGATCGCATGAATCTGTATGAGGATCACTTCCACACACTCATTGATAACAGTGATAAACACGGCAGATCCTCAAAACATGAGACTGCGAAGGTCGAAAGATGCTTCGAAAGCATGAATGGCAGCGAGAAAACGAGTTCGGAAGCACCCTCTGGATGCTCCAGCATAGAATAGAAAGCGGTCAACTTCGGTTGGCTGTCTTTTTTTGTCGCCCTTTCATGGGTTCGAACCCGTATCTATCTATATATAAGAACGCTTGGCGAACAAAACCCGCCTTTTACCGATGGGAAACAAATAGCTGATGCCTTTGGGGTAAAGTAGCGCTCCAGAGATGACCGATGTCTCAATACTCATAAAACAGCTGGTCATCGCCAATATCAGAAGCCAATGCTTCAGTTATAACCTCAGGGACGCGACTGAGGGACATATTCGTTTGTGAACAAATTATGGAGTGCGCGATTCCCGCCCACGGGGCCCCTCCGGTCTGGCAATATATCTCCTTGCCGCGCGGCCCGGTGGAACCGGGAACCAGCGCAGGCGTGCACCTTGAGAACCGGATACTGCGAGG
>CABUZD010000073.1 GCA_902495945.1 uncultured Collinsella sp. | reverse complement strand
GCCGTGTCCTCCAGCATGAGGCCCAGCGTGCGCGAGCGCAGACGCTCGGCATCGCCCGCGGACACATCGCGGTCGAGCACACGCGCCGCATCCGGCGCGTCGCGCTCAACGGTGCGAATGTGCAAACGCTCGGCGATGGCGCGGACGGCGGCACAGCGGGCAGCCTCGGCCTCTTCCTGCGCCGGCGTAAAGATACGGTTGCGCCCCAGCACCAGGCCAATCACATTACGCGGGCCCAGAGCGTCGACGGCCAGCGCCGTCAGCAAAGACGACGGCAAGTCACCCTCGAGTGCCACCACAGCACGCGACGCACCGTGGGCTCGGGCGTTGTCGCGCACGGCGAGCACCAGCGCCTGCCACAGCCACTCCTCGGAACGGAACTCGGGCAGTTCGTGATCTTCCAGGGCATCGAGCATCACGCCGCGTTGAATCTCCTGAACCAGCAGGCTCTCCTCAAAGCACGGCGCCTGGGCCACCACGCGCCCGCAGTCGTCGAGCACAAACGATCCGCCGGTATACACCGACTCGTCATAGGCGCCGACCGGCGCCATGCAGGCAAACCACACGCTGCGCTTGGATGCGATCTTGCGGTAGGCGCCGCTGCGAACGGCGGCAATGGCGGCAGTCTCGCGGTCGGTCATGTCAAACGCGTTGAATTGGAAATACGCGATGAGGTCGACGCCGGTCGGCAACATCTCGAGCTCGCGGTCCAAGTCAAAAATCACGGTGATGCGCACGCCGTCCACGTCGAACACCGGCGGCGCCCAACGCGTGTCGTTGTTCTCGCCACGCTGCAAGGCAATGCTCGAACGCGCCGGCACCACATGACCGTCCTTGAGCATCATGTAGTCGAGCAGCGGCTGGCCCTCAAACGAAACCGCCGCGGGCACGATGCAGATCATGTCAAGCTCCTGGATACGCTCGGCGACACCAGTCAAGCCGGCAAGCATGTCCTGCTCAAAGTCGGCAGCGCCCACCAGGCCACCGGGCATGGCGCCCATAAAGAGCGGAGCCGGAACGCACAGCACGCGCGCTCCGCGCTCGTGGGCCAGACGAGCCTGGTCCTCGATGCGGCCGCAAATGCCCTCAATATCACCCAGGCGCATATCGATCTGTGCAAGCGCGAGCTTCATGGCTCAGCCCTTTCCGTCGTAAACCATCGAAATCGTAGTAAAAGCGCCGGCCGCATAATGCAGTCGGCGCTTGCATGTGCATATGCTAGCTATGATACCCCGAGCGGGGGCGCGCTCCTAGAACGTCGCGGACCACAGCCCGTGCAGGTTGCAATAGGCATAGACGGTACCGGTCTTGGAACCGCCCGCGAAAAACGTCGCGGGTTTCATGCCGGGCTCAAGGTAATGAACCTCTAAGCGGCCCTCGGCCTCAAGCGCGATCCACTCAATGTAGTGCTCGGGCAGGCTGGGGTGCTCGACCGAGCCAACGCGTGCGCGAATCACGTGACCGTCACGCTCGGTCTCGACAATAGGCACGTGCTTCTCGTGCGCCGCGTCCTCAGTGTTTGCAGTCAGTTCCGTGCAACCGGCAGGGGTCGCAACGTCGTCGCCAAGGGCAGCGATGAGCTTGCCGTCGGGGTCCTTAAAGAATTTCGCCATGATGTTCTCCTTTGCTGATGTGCCAATGTTCTTGATGGTTCTTATGCCCAAAGGCAGACAAACCATCCACGGCATTGCAAATGAACACATAACGGATCAGGCAAGCGGTCGGGCCAAAATGCGGCGACCGTCCTGCCCACTCCAGCAGTCCCACCCCGCGCGCGGCTAGCGACCGTCGCCGCCGAGCAGCGCCAGAACATCCTCGCGGGTAAACAGCGCCGACGAGATGTCGTCGCCGCCGAGCACGCTGTTGACCAAATCGCACTTGGACTCCTGCATCTGCATAATGCGTTCCTCGATCGTGTCCTTGGCGATGAGCTTGTACACGGTCACGGTATGTTGCTGGCCAATACGATGTGCACGGTCGGTCGCTTGGTCCTGCGCCGCCACGTTCCACCACGGGTCGTAGTGGATGACCACGTCGGCCGCCGTCAGGTTCAGGCCCACGCCGCCCGCCTTGAGCGAAATCAAAAAGACCGGAACCTCGCCCGCTTGGAACTGCGCGACCATCTTGGCGCGGCTCTCCTTAGACGAAGCGCCAGTGAGCTTAAGGAAGGCGATGTCCTCCTTGGCCAGGCGCTTACCAATAATATCGAGCATACCCGTAAACTGGCTGAACAACAGGATGCGATGTCCGCCGTCGAGTGCGCCGTGCACGAGCTCCATGCACGTATCGAGTTTGGCGCTCCCCGCCTTGTAATCCTCGTAGTGCAGACGCGGGTCGCAGCAGATCTGGCGCAGCTTGGTGAGCTCGGCGAGCACCTTGAGCTTGTCTTTCTTGAACTCGGATGCCTCGCGGTGCTGCACCTGCTGGGCGATGCGGTCCTGGTTTGCCAGGTAAAGCTTGCGCTGCTCGCCGGTGAGCTGCGCCATGACCGTATCCTCGATCTTCTCGGGCAGGTCGGCCACCACGTCCTCCTTGACACGGCGCAGTACAAACGGCGACACGAGTGCCTGCAGGCGAGCGGCGCTGTCGCCCTCGGCGTGCTCGACCGGGCTTTCGAAGCGCTTGGCAAACGACTCGCGCGTGCCAAGCAGGCCCGGCATCAAAAAGTCGAAGATGCTCCAGAGCTCGGATAGGCGGTTTTCGATGGGCGTGCCCGTCAGGGCAAAGCGCACGCCGGCCGGCAGGCGCTTTGCAGCGCGCGCCACCTGCGTGAGCGGGTTTTTAATGTACTGGGCCTCATCGAGCACCACGCGGGCAAAATCCTGCTCGGCGTACTCATCGATATCGCGCCGCATAAGGTCATACGACGTCACGACCACGTTATGCTCGGCCACGCCGGCAATCTGTACGCGACGCTGCGCCTTGGCGCCCACGATGGCGCACACATCGAGCGAGGGCGCAAAGCGCTCCAGCTCGGCAGTCCAGTTGTACACGAGCGAGGCCGGGCATACAACGAGCGTGGGCTTGATGTCCCCCGCCTCCACGCGCGCCAGGACATGCGCGATCATCTGAAGCGTTTTGCCCAGGCCCATGTCGTCGGCCAAGATACCGCCAAGGCCCAGGTGTTCGAGCGAGCCGAGCCACTGGTAGCCGTCGACCTGGTAGCCGCGCAGCGTGGCCTTGAGCGAGGCGGGTACCGTAAAGCCCATCTTGCCGAGCGTGTCCAGACGCTCGACGGTACGGCGGAACGCAGCGTCGCGATCGGCCTCGAGCGCGGGCGTGCGCGCGAGCATGCTATCGACGAACAGGGTGCTCGATGCGGGAAGCGACACGCCGTCGAGCAGGTCGACGGCATCGACGCCCAGGTCCTCGGCGAGGCCAAACGCGGCTCGGGCGCCCTCGTCCAGGCGAATGATGTCGCCGGACGTAAGGCGCGCAAACGTCTGGTGACGCTTGTAGGAGTCGAGGTAGATGGCAAGGTCTGCCGCCGGAAGGCCGCTCGCGCCCAGTTCGACGTCGAGCAGGTTACTCTTGACGGTCGCACGAACCGAGAGCTTGGGCGCAGGGCGGACCGAGATCTGGCGCAGACGGTCGCTGAGCATGACCTCACCCAGCTCGGACAGGACGGACAGGCCCTCGGTCAGCAGGCAGAACAAGCTCTCGTCATCGCGCTCATCGAACGCCAGACCGCCCTCGTAGAAATCGAAGTACAGGGCCGCCGTGTCCATAACGCGAAACTCCGCCACCTCGTCGCGCGGCGGCACACCCGGGCGCTGCTCTTCGAAGGGGCTGCCCGGAGCGCCCAGGCTAAAGAGATCTGCCGACCAGTCGCCGTAGGTAACCGTAATTTTGCAGGTCACGAGCCCATCGTCGACGCCGATCGCCATAGCAAAGCTCGGCTCGGGTGCCACGGTATCGAGCGCGGCGGGCGCGGTGAGGTCGGTGTAGTCGCGCAAAATGGGCAGCGCCATGCGGCAGAACTCACCCACCTGTTCCGCAGCGATATGGACCGGCGTGCGACAGGGCAGCAAGCGCGATAGGAACGGCGCCGCATGCTGGGCAAACGCCACATCGGCGCGGCGCGCACGGCGGGTGTCGACCAGATAGGCAACGTCGCCCGAAGCAAAGCAGTATGCATCGGCCGGCAGGCGCAGATCGTAGCTGCCACCAGCCGCCGGCGCGATTTTGGCGGCAAGGAGCGGCGGGCGCTTAGACAGAGCCTCGTCCTCCCCTTCCGGAGGCATCTCAACCGCCACGTCATAGGTGCGATGCGCCGCCGTCCCCCGCGACCAAGCGGGCTCAAAGGAGATGGTCTGGCCGCGCAGCAGGTCCAGCACATATACGATGTTATGCTCGGACAGCGGTAACTGACGCTCGGCGACAAAACCGCTGCGGGCAAAGTCGTACGACGCCGAACGCGAGCTTGTGATGTCATCGAGATAGGCAACTGTCGTCACAACGAGGTTGAGCAGCTTTGTCGACACGTCTTCGAAGGCTTCGGGCGTATGGACAAACGTGAGTTTCTTGCCGTACGAGAAGGTGCCGCCTCGGACGTAGGCGTCGGCCATGCCGTCGATATCCTTGACCACGTAGGACACCGAACCACAGCGAATGCGAAACTCGAGCGCCCAGCTAAAGCGGTCAGCAAACAGCGGATTGTAGTACGGCACCAACGAAGGCTCCAACGCCGCTTTGGGGGCGTCGGCATCAACGGCACCGGCAAGCTTGCGGCGCATGCTCGCCAGCTCATCCATGCGCGCGTCCGAAAGATCGGAGAGCGCCGCCATAAGGCTCGGGCTCGTGGGGACGGGCGCTGGAAAGGGAAAGTTGGGGTTGACGGCCGGCGCTTTGGGCGCGGTGCGCGCGGGCTGTTTCGGCTGCGCCGTAAACGTGCGGACCGGCGTGCGCAAACCTTCGACGGGCTCGGCGCCGCTGGCATCCAAATACGCTAGAGCCGTGGCAATAGCGTGCTTGCACATACCGGGGTAACGATAGGCGGCGGGGCAATCGCAGTCGTAGTCGATCACCTCGTGCTCGTCCATGTCGAGCGCCACGTGCGTCTTGTACAGGTCGCCGCGCGAGCCGCGCACCGAGCCCTCAACCGTCACGTTTTTGGAGAAGCGCGAGCCGCTGTCCTCAATCGACAGCACGGCGCCGTTGAGCATGAGCGAACGCCCCTTCATAAAGGTGCCGCTCAACGCCGCCTCTTTGCGAAGCGCCTGCACAAACGTACCCTGCGCCATCACTTCCTCCAATCTCACCCGGCGTAGCTTAGATAACCGTCACGCGGCCTTGGTTGCCGACGATGGCCTTTGCCTCTGCCAGCAGCGGAATCGAGCGTGCATTGACCTTGGCCGGCACCTCGGCGCGCAACACGCGCCCGTCCACCTGCTCGATAAAGATCTCCACGCGGTCGCCGCCCGGGTTAGTGGTGAGCACCGTGGCCAGGCGCGCCATATTGCCCTGGCTAAAGCGGCTGTTGGGCACCATGACCTCAAAGACCTTGGGCTTGTTTTTCTCCTCGCTAAGCTCCAGCGGCACAATCTCCTGCGCGATGATCTGGTCGCCGCGGTCCGAGCGCTCGAGCTTGCCCTTAATGCGCACAAACGCATCGGACAGCTGCGCGCCGGTCTCGGGATCGACCTCGCCGTACAGGTACCCCTCGGCCTCCTTGTAGGTCTTGGGGAACACCACGACCGTGGCCTCGCCTTCCATGTCCTCGAGCTGCACGATACCCATGGGATCGCCGTTTTTGGTCACGCGCTTGGACACGCTCGAGACCATACCGGCCCACCACAGCGCCTTGCCCTCGGGAATCTCCTGGTTGATGGTGCCGCCCGTGGGGTTTTGCACCTCGTAGCCGGTGTCGATCTGCGAGAACGAGAAGTCGCGCGCTTTGCTAAGTGCATACTCAAACGGGCGCAGCGGGTGGTCCGAGACATAGATGCCCAGAACCTCCTTCTCCTGGCTCAGCTTAAGGTGGCGGTCCCACTCCTGGCCATCCGGATCTGGCACGCTCACCTCAAAGCCCGAGCCCTCAACGTCGCCAAACATATCGAAGAACGACGTCTGGCCGCTCGCGCGATCTTTCTGGCGCTTTACCGCGGCATCGATGATGTTCTCGGGGTTGTTCTTGTCCACAAAGTGCATCATCTGGCGGCGCGGATACCCCGTGGAGTCAAAGGCGCCTGCCTTGATGAGCGATTCGATCACGCGGCGGTTTGCCTGGCTCGAGTCCACACGCTCGACAAAGTCGTGCAGCGTCTTAAACGGGCCGCCCGCCTCGCGCTCGGCGATAATCGCCTGCGCCACGCCGGTGCCCACGCCGCGGATGCCGGCCAAACCAAAGCGCACGCCCTCCTTGGTGGCCGTGAACTCGGTACCGGACTCGTTGACATCTGGCGACAGCACGGGGATGCCGTCGTGACGGCACGCCGAGACGTAGTGAACGATCTTGTCGGTCTTGCCCGTGTAGGACGTCAGAACGGCCGCCATGTACTCGTGCGGATAGTGCGCCTTGAGCCACGCTGTCTGCATAACCAAGATGGCGTAGCCGGCGGAGTGCGACTTGTTAAAGGCGTAAGATGCGAACTCGAGAACATCGTCCCAAATCTTCTGGGCAACCTCACGCGTATAGTTGTTCTTGATAGCGCCGTTCATCCAGTGGTCGTAGGTGGTCTCGTCCGAGCCATCCTCCCAGTGGAGCACCGTCGACGTGAGCAGCTTGATCTTTTTCTTAGCCACGGGCTTACGGATACGCGAGTCCGATTCGCCCTTGGAGAAGCCGCACATCTCGACGGAGATGAGCATAACCTGCTCCTGGTAGACCATGGTGCCGTAGGTTTCGCCCAGGATGTCGTCCAGACGGTCGTCATAGGAAACGGCCGGCTCCTTGCCGTTCATACGGTTGATGTAGGACGAAACCATGCCGGCGCCCAGCGGGCCCGGGCGGTACAGGGCGATCAATGCCACGACGTGCTTGTACTCGGTGGGCTTCATGTTCTTGATCGTCGCCGTCATGCCGGCGGACTCGACCTGGAAGACGCCGGCGGTGTGACCGGAGCCCATGAGCTTAAAGATCTCGGGGTCGTCAAAGGGGATCTCTTCCTCTTTGATGTCGATGCCGAAGTTCTTTTTGATGTTTGCCTTGGCCTTGGAGATAACCGTCAGCGTGCGCAGGCCCAGGAAGTCCATCTTAAGCAGGCCCATGTCAGCAACGGTATGACCCTCGTACTGGGTAATCTCGACGCCGCCCTTGGTATCGAGCTTGGTGGGTACGTGCTCGTTGACGGGGTCACGGCAGATCAGAACGGCGCACGCGTGCACGCCCTCGCCACGGGTGAGGCCCTCGATCGAGAGCGCCGTGTCGATGATGCGGCGGGCGTCGTCGTCCTTTTTATAGGCCTCGGCAAAATCGGGGTTAAACAGATCCTCTTTGCCGGGCTGTTTGTCGAGCACCTGCTTGAGCTTGACCTTGGGGTCGCTCGAGACCATCTTGGACAGGCGCTGGCCCATGTAGACCGGATAGTCCAGGACGCGCGCGGCGTCGTTGATGGCCTGCTTGGCCTTAATGGTCGAGTAGGTGATGACGTGGGTGACCTTCTCGGGGCCGTAGAGCTGGCGAACGTGCTCCACGACCTCGAGGCGCCGCTCATCGTCGAAGTCCATATCGATATCGGGCATCTCGGTACGCTGCGGGGACAGGAACCTCTCGAACATCAGGCCGTTCTCGAGCGGGTCGAACGCGGTGATGTTCATGGCGTAGGCGACGATAGCGCCGGCGGCCGAGCCACGGCCGGGACCGACGCCGATGCCGTTGTCCTTGGCCCATTGCACGTACTCGGCAACGATCAAAAAGTAGGCGGCAAAGCCCTTGTCGCAGATGACCTTGTATTCGTACTCAAAGCGCTCTTTGATGTTGACGCCACCGATCTCGCGCGTGGCCCAGTCGTCACCATAGTGCTGGCGCAGGCCCTTCTCGCACTCGCGGCGGAACTGGCTCTCGTGCGTCTCGCCGGGATCGAGCAACGGGAAGCGCGGCAGGATGATGGAGTCCCAGTCCAGCTCCACGTAGCACTTGTCGGCGATCTCGAGTGTGTTGTCGCAGGCCTCGGGGCAATACGGGAACATCGCCCGCATTTCCTCCTCGGTCTTCATATAAAACTCCGAGCCTGTCATGCGCATACGGTTGGGGTCGTCGACCTTGGCGTTCATGCCGATGCACATGATGACGTCCTGCACGGGCGCGTCCTCGCGGCGCAGGTAGTGGAAGTCGTTGGTGGCGATGACCTTGACGCCCACCTGCTTGGCGATATCGATGAGCGTGCGGTCCATCTGCTCGTCGGTCAGGCCGTTATCGGTGGTAATGCCGTGTTCCTGGATCTCGATATAAAAGTCGCCGGGGTCGAAGGTATCGCGGAAGGTCTCGGCCCACTTGATGGCGCCCTCCATGTCACCGCGGTCGATGTACTTGGGGATGATGCCCGCGATGCAGGCGCTGGTGCAGATCATGCCCTTGGCGTGGCGGCGCAGGTTG
>CABUZD010000072.1 GCA_902495945.1 uncultured Collinsella sp. | reverse complement strand
GCTTTACCATCCAGCCCGGCGAGTTCGCCAAGGTCTTTATCGTGCTGTTCCTGGCCGGGTACCTGGCCGAGAACCGCGAGCTGCTCTCCATCTCCAACCGCAAGATCCTGGGCTTTAAGATCCCTCGCCTGCGACTGCTGCTGCCGCTGTTTGCCGTGTGGGGTGTGTGCCTGCTCGTCGTCGTCTTCGAACGCGATCTGGGTTCGGCCGTGCTGTTCTACACCATCTTCTTGCTGATGCTCTACGTTGCCACGGGGCGCTTTTCGTATGTCGTTATCGGCCTTGCGCTGCTGGCCGTTGGAGCCGTGGGCGCCTACAAGTTCCTGTCTCACGTTCAGGTGCGTTTCCAGGTTTGGCTCGATCCGTTTAAGGACGCCCAGGGCCAGGGCTACCAGATCGTCCAGTCGCTCTTCTCGCTTGCCGATGGCGGTCTGGTCGGTGTTGGCATCGGCAACGGCATGGCCAACAACATCCCTGTCGTCGAGTCCGACTTTATCTTCTCGGCTATCGGCGAGGAGATGGGCCTTTTGGGCGGCGGCGCCGTGCTCATCCTGTTTATGCTCTTTGCCGTGCGTGGCCTCACCACGGCTGCCCGCGCTAAATCCGACCTCGCTGCCTTTAGCGCCACGGGCCTTACGGCCGCCATCAGCTTCCAGGCCTTCTTGATCGTTGGCGGCGTAACCCGCCTGATTCCGCTGACCGGCGTCACCCTGCCCTTTATGAGCCAGGGCGGCTCCTCTCTGCTGGCAAGCTTTATCATCGTCGCACTCCTGCTGCGCGCCGGTGACGAGGCGACCGGACGCGAGGCCGAGCTTACCGGCACCGGCACCATGGCCGCCATCACCGATGATCAGGTCGCATCTGCCGCCGCCCCGACGGGCACGCGCTTTGCCACCTCGTCTTCCTACGGCAGCGGCAGCCATTCCGTCGGCTCGCGCATGCGCCGTCGCCTGCTCGACACGCCTGAATCCGGTGTGCTCGGCCGCGTGGCGCTCGCCAACCGTCTAACCCGTGCGGTGCTCGCCTTTACGGCGCTGTTCGCCATCCTTATCGGCAACCTCACCTATGTCCAGGTCATCAAGGCCAAGGACTATCAGGACATGCCGACCAACAACCATACCATCGCCCGCTCCAAGTACATCCAGCGCGGCTCCATCATCACGTCCGACGGCGTGACGCTGGCCGAGTCGCTGCAGCAGGAGGACGGCACCTACGTACGCTCCTACCCCAACGGTAACCTGGCAGCGCACGTGGTTGGCTACGTGAGCCAGCAGTATGGCACCACCGCCATCGAGAGCGTCATGAACGACACGCTCACCGGTTCTAAGGACTACTCCAGCTGGAACAACGCCATCGCGTCGCTCGCGGGCCAGACCCAGCCGGGCAACACCGCCAAGCTCACCATCGACTCGCGCATCCAGACGGCGGCCGAGCAGGCACTCAAGGGCTTTAAGGGCGCTGTAGTGGTCATCGACCCGCGTACCGGCGCGGTGCTCGCATGTGCCAGCTCGCCCACCTACGACAACACCAACATCGATGCCCTGCTGCAGACGGGCGGCGGCGAGGACGGCTCCATGTACAATCGCGCCATGGACGCGCTGTACACGCCGGGCTCAACGTTTAAGGTCGTTACGCTTTCCGCGGCACTCGAGACCGGCACCGCCAGCCTGACCAGCACCTACCAGGCGCCCGGCTCCATGGACATCGGCAACGCACCGGTCACCAACTCTGCCAACGAGAGCTACGGCACCATCAGCCTGCAGCAGGCCTTTGCCGTGTCCTCCAACGTCGTCTTTGGCCAGGTGGCAAATGAAGTTGGCGCAAACACGCTCGTACAGTTTGCCAACGCCTTTGGCTACGGCCAAAAGCTCGGCCAGGACCTGACTTCCGCGGCCTCCATCATGGCCGACCCGTCGCTCATGACCGAGTGGGAGACCGCCTGGGCCGGCGCCGGCCAGCCTGTCGGCATGGACCACACGCCCGGCCCGCAGACCACCGTCATGCAAAACGCCGTGATTGCCGCCGCCATCGCTAACAGCGGCGTGGTCATGGACCCGTACTTTGTAGCCCAGGTACTCGCCCCGGACGGAACCGTGGTCAAGACCACGCAGTCCCGCTCGCTGGGTCAGGCCGTCAGCTCCGCCACGGCCGACCAGGTCAAGCAGGCCATGCTTGCCGTCGTCCAGTCCGGCACCGGCACCGATGCCCAGATCCCCGGCGTCAAGGTCGCCGGCAAGACCGGCTCGGCCGAGACCGGCGGCACCAACGTCAACTCGATGTTCGTTGGCTTTGCACCTTACGATTCACCCACGGTCGCCATCTCGGTGGCCTTGGAGGATTTCGACAAGCATGACGTCGAAGCCGCCAAGATTGCCGGTATCGTCCTGACCGCGGCGCTTGCCGCACAGGGAGCGTGATGCCCATGATCGAATCGGACACCCGAGGCGCGCCGCGGCCGAAGAGTTAGCGGCAACGCGCCACACGGCCCCAGCGGCCACATCGTAGGTACTACACACATCGTTGAGCGAATAGTTATGTTAGGAGCAGGAATGGAACAGAGGGTCCTCGGGGGAAGATACCTCCTCAAGGATAAGGTGGGGACAGGCGGCATGGCGACCGTCTACCGTGCACAGGACCAGGTCCTCGACCGCACGGTTGCCGTCAAGATCATGCTGCCGCAGTATGCTGGCGACGCAACCTTCGCCGCACGCTTTAAGCAGGAGGCCCAGGCAGCAGCCGGTCTCTCCTCCCCCTATATCGTGGGCGTCTACGATTGGGGCAAGGACGGCGACACCTATTACATCGTCATGGAGTACCTGCGCGGCACCGACCTTAAGAGCGGCATCAAGAGCCACGGCGCCCTCGACCCCAAGAAGGTCGCCCAGATCGGCTCGCAGATCAGCTCCGCGCTTTCGGTCGCCCACAAGCACGAAATCATCCACCGCGACATTAAGCCGCAGAACATCATGGTGCTGCCCGACGGCAACATCAAGGTGATGGACTTTGGCATCGCGCGCGCCAAGAACAGCCACCTCACGCAAGACAACAACGTGCTGGGAACCGCCCACTACGTCAGCCCCGAGCAGACCCGCGGTCAGGACCTCGGCCCCACCTCGGATATCTACTCGCTGGGCGTCGTGATGTACGAGTGCGCCACCGGCCGCGTTCCCTTTGACGGTGACGACGCCATCTCGGTCGCACTCAAGCAAGTCAACGAGTTGCCTATTCCGCCGAGCCAGATCAACTCCGGTGTCGACGCCGACCTTGAGCGCATCATCCTCAAGTGCATGGAGAAAGACCCGGCAAACCGCTTCCAGACCGCCGACGAGCTGCGTCAGGTGCTCAACAGCTACCTGTCGGGCCGTGCCGTCAACGTCTCGGAGCCCACGCGCATCATCGGTGCCCCCGGTGAGCTGGGCGCCACCAAGACTCGCGAGCTTTCCGATCAGACGCGCGCCATGGTGCGTCCCGTCTCGGGCGTGAGCGGCCAAAATACCGCCCGTAGCTCGGTTTCGGGCTCCACCGGCTCCTACGAGGTCGAAAAGCCCAAATCCAATAAGAACAAGATCATCGCCGCCGTGGTGGCAGCCGTTGCCGTCATCGGCATCGTGGTGGCCTTTGCCACAGGACTCTTTGGCGGCGAGCAGGTCACCGTGCCCGATGTGCTGGGCAAGGACCAGCAGACTGCCGTCGAGCTGATCAAGGAAGCCGGCCTCGAGGTCGGCACCATCGACCAAAGCTACAACGACGATGTCGACGAGGGCAAGGTCGCCGAGCAGACGCCCAACGGCAACACCAAGAAGGCCAAGGGAACCAAGGTGAACCTGGTAATCTCCAAGGGCCCCAAGCCCTCCGAGAAGGTTGAGGTTCCCCAGCTTGTCGGCCTGACCAAAGACCAGGCCGAGGCCGCGCTGGCAAGCGTTGGCCTGAAGGGCAACGCCTCCGAGGAGGCCAATGAGGCCGATGAGGGCCAGGTCTTTGAGCAGGGCACCGGAGCCGGTAAGGAAGTCGAGAAAGGCACGACCATCTCGTACAAGGTCTCGGGCGGCCCGGATACCACGTCCGTCCCCGACCTGACCGACATGACCGAGGCCCAGGCGCGCAACGCCCTCGATATGGCAGGCTTTGGCGTCGACGTGAGCTACCAGGAGAACGACTCGGTTACCGAGGGCACCGTGATCAGCTGGAACCCCAGCGGCAAGCAGAAGCCCGGCGCCACGATTACCGTCGTCATTGCCAAGAAGTCCGGCAAGGCCAGTGTTCCGGGCAACCTGTACGGCAAGAGCATCTCCGCCGCCGTCACCGCGCTCAACAACGCCGGTTTCTATAACATCGGCTTCTGTGACCAGAACGGCAATCCCGTAAGCGGTAACGAGGATGCCACCGTTACGGGCGTCTCCCCCACCGGCAAGCAGTCCACCGACAGCACGATTACGCTGACGGTCGCACTTTCTGGCTCGGGCTCGGGCTCGGGCTCGGGCACGGGCACGGGCACGGGCACGGGCGACGATTCCGGTACGACCAACTAGTCGCCACCTCACCGCTCATTACGGCTCTCGCCGCAAACATATTCGCTCACAGGCGCCCGCTTGCTCCCCCAGTAAGCGGGCGCTTCGTTTTTGACATGGTATGAACCAGAAGAGCCCGGCACCGAAGCGGTACCGGGCTCGGCAAATTTCTGGTGCCCCCGGGCGGATTCGAAAACTCCCCCCCCCGCGGGGAAATTGGTGACGCGGGTGTCGACGGTCCGAATCCGCCGGCAGCTCCCACAAACCAGAAACGGCGCCGCTCTCGCGACGCCGTCATATTCCCTGGTGCCCCCGGGCGGATTCGAACCGTCGACACCCGCTTTAGGAGATATGATTTAATGCTACCCCCTACCATTCATCAAGCATCATTGAACATCATATAACCGCAGATAAACATAGCAGTTTGTGTCTTTTGCCTCCGGTAGCTGCGCCTACGCTTTTACAAACATATTACTAACAGCTTTAGCTAAACTGCACTCAATGAATTGTTGAAAACTATTCAAAGAAACGGAGCGCAAAGATGTCAGAACAGCCACTAATTAGCGGAAGAGGCACGTGTTGGAAAGACAAGAGATCACCTAACACCTATCGCTATTATTTTTCCCTTGGAGTCAAGGACCCTAAGACGGGGCGCTACAAACGATCCCCAACTTATACAGTTCGTTGCAAGACTAAAACAGAAGCTAAGGCTGCAATGCAGGCCAAGCTGGCTGAAATCAACTCCTCTGGCACGATCACTAAAACTAAAAAGCCCACTTTGCTTGCGTCCTACTGCTGGGCCTTTCATGAAAATAGGGACACCGAGCTTGCGCCAACGAGCTATGAAAGAGAAGCGTACGATTGCAGGCATATCGAAGACCTATTCGGTGCGTTTCAGACAATTGAGGGGCTAACTCCCGATCTAATCGAAGAAACATATGCCGAAGCTCGTCGTACGGGAAAATACAAACCATCAGAGCTTGTACGAATCAATGCGAAACTGCGTCAGATTTTGTCGAATGCAGTCGCAAAGAGAATAATTGACCGAAACCCCTGCGCTACCGTTCATGTTCGCAGACCACGCAACAAAAGAGAATCACTGACAATCGACCAAGTAGCTACCCTATGCACACGTCTTCAACACATTGAGCTCACCGCCGAAGCTGTTGGTACACTAGTACTAGTGTATACGGGTATGCGGAAAGGCGAGATGCTGGGCCTCGAATGGCGCGATTGGGACCCTGCCAATAAAACCTTGAAAATTGACAGGCAGTACACCAACGACCATGAACTGAGGGCACCCAAGTCACAAGAAAGCCAACGCAAAATTCCCGTTGGAGAAACCTTGGCCGAACGTCTTCAATCATGGTCAGCCATACAAAAAGAGCTCCTGGCCTCTCTGGGGCTGTCCCAGACTGGCAGCACTCCCATCATTAGCGATATTGCTGTCGAGCAAGGGATCCCTACTGTCTGTCACATGAAAAACTACATCTTCAACCATTGGTTTCGCGATTTCGCAGTTAGCTGCAATCTTGGAATCTATGAGCCGAACAATTCGACTGGCGGAAAACTATATAAGGGCATCTGCCCGCATCAGCTCAGGCATTGTGTAAGCACTTTTATGCTGGCGAACGGATCGGACGTTAGAAGCGTGCAAGGTATTCTTGGCCACGCGGACCCCAATATCACGCTCAAAACGTATACAAGCCTCGTTCAACAATCAGAAATAAAAGCAGTTAAAGGCTACGAAGCCTTCATCAACGCCTATATACAGAGAAGCGAGAAATAGCATGTTTTTCATTCATCGTTTATTTCATAATATTACGGTACTATAATACCGTTTCCGCAGGTAGATGCTTTATTTGATTGACATCTAATGAGTTTTAATACATGCTAAAGCTGTCAGATGGCTACGCATGTAGTCATAGAAACCGGCCCCCCAAGTGCTTATGAACCTGGTACGTCTTACAAGCACAGGGAGGGCCCTCATTGAAAGGATAGCTCATCATGGCTACTCCAAAGATTAGCACTCAGGCGTCCACACCGACTTTCCCCACTGGTGCCGCTCGGTGCGATCGGTTGCTCCGCGTTAACGATATCCGCGAACTCACTGGCTGGAGCGAAAACACCGCACGCAAGTTTATGCGAGAGTCCGGCAAGCTCATCCAGATCCATCGCTCTAATTACATGTTTGAAAGCTCGTTCTACGAGCTTTTCAAGCAGCTTGAAGGTCGTACCGCCCACCTTGATTAGGTGGTAAACATGAGCGAGCTTCCGTCGATTTCCGACATATTTAGCGATGATGCTACTGAGCAACGAGAGATTACGGGAAAAATGGATAAGGCTATTTTTATTTCAGTGCCCGAGTGGGCGTGCTGCGTCACCACCGTTGCCGCCGAGCGTCTCATCCTCGGCCTTGTATGGAAGTTTGGAAAACCTTCCAAAAACAAACGGCCCATGGGCTTCTGCGCTAAAAGCAAATGGATTGAGGATCACTACCGCCTGAGTAAGAACACGATATCCCGGGCCTATACCTCTCTGAAGGATAAGGGGTATATTCAAAAAGTTGGTGATGGCAGCTGGATGCTTAATTACGCCGCAATCTACCGCGCCGCGATTGAAAACGCTTGGGAGCCTCCGAAACTTTAAGCCCACAAACCGACTATCGAGGTCGTGAGAGTCGGTCACCGTCAGGATGCCCACAAGAACATGCCGCGGATGTAAAATGAAGCAGGGTCGAACCGAAACAGTTCCCGGACAATTGGCGTCCGGCCAGACACTTCGATTCGACCCTTTCTCATGCCTGTATCTAAAATACTCCCACAATCATTCTCGACATCTTTAACGCCCTCACCTCCTGCCACCAACACGTCGTAGACGCTATTTACAACGAATCGATATGGCCGCCCGTTCTTTAAGGCACGTGTTACCATGAAAACGTGCGGTATTTCTCCAACCGAAAACCTGCGTGAACGCATGACTTGAGACGCCTTTTAGAACTCACCGATCGCAGGGCGAACACAAATCAACAGCGGCCGTGCATTGTTCCCAGCCATATGGCATGGCGGAGCCATGCCCGTTGTTGATTGGAGTGCCGCACCATGGCAAACGAGAAGAAAATCAGGGAGATCTACGGCGTGAAGTCCGTCCTCGATGAGGCCGCCGAGCGGATCGAGGCGACGTGGCGGGAGAAGCTGCTGCACGAGACGGGCGACCTCAGGACCGAGAACGCGTTGCTCAGGGCCCAGCTCGACGAATTCAACCGCAAGCTCGTCGAGGCGAGAGACCGGAACGAAAGACTTGAGGCCGACTGCAATGAGCGGGTCGCCTTTATCGAGGAGAAGTTCGAGCTCGATACCGCGAGCCTCGAGCTCGAGAACAACGAGCTCCACGCCGCGAGCGTCAGATATCTCGCCGATGCCAGGGAGCTCGACAGGCAGGTCGTCCAGCTCCACGCCGAGGCTGAGACCATGGTCGATGAGATCGAGCGGCTGCGCGGCGAGCGTGACGCCGCGTTGAAAGCCCAGGCTGAGCTGAGCGATGCGCTTCTGGCCCAGCGCGACCTGATGGCCGAGGTCGCCGCCCTCAAGGACCGCCTTGCTGTAGCCGAACAGCGGGCGGCCGTGGCCGAGGCCAAGATCGAGGTCATGACCCAGATGAAGATCGAGTAGGCCGCATAGCATCTAATTTTCTAGAAACCCCCTAGAGCATTTCTAGGGGGTTTCTAGAACTGAGAACCGGGCGCAGCACTTTCGATCGGCACGATGTCTCGATAGACCAGACGGTGCCTGTCGTCACGCCACTCGTCACCGTGGTAGTGGCCGAAGAACCAGGCTCGGTAGCCGAGCCGGTCGTCGAGCTCGGCAAGGAATCGCTGAAGTCGGTCGCCCCGATACTCGCGTCCGCGCTCCCGGCACAACCCCTCAGCAAGGGCAGCAGGGGCCTCGTGAGTCACAACGCAATCGACCCTCCAGCCTACGCGGTTGAGCGAGGCGCGGCAGTGGTCCATCTCCTCCTCACTCGGCATCTCCTCTGGCCACCAGCTCCTCCCCTCCTTGCGATACTGCCTGTCGTTGCTCGCGGCGCCGCCCATGGCAAGGACCGTGGTTCCCGCGATGTC
>CABUZD010000071.1 GCA_902495945.1 uncultured Collinsella sp. | reverse complement strand
GATCCTCGACCTTGTCGAGCACAACGACCGGCACGATGCCCAGGGACTCAAGCGTGGTGTAGAACTGATCGAACATGATGTTCCTTTCGATGTGTGGCGCGCATGGGCGCGTGATTGCCAAATGTGCTGGTCAGGAGCCGATTTTGGATTGGTTATCGGAGGCACTGCTTGGGGTTCAAGCAATTCCAAAACCGGCTGCTCGACCAGTCATGTAGGGAATGCCAGGCAAAACCGGAATGGGACTGGTGGTTTTGCCCGGCCGGAGGAATCGGGGAGCGGGCCGCAGGGGTATGGGATTGGAAAGCTGCGGCCCGCGGAATGGGGAACGAATTAACGGGCGACGCGGGTGCCACCGTCGGCGGCGGATGCCGCGGCTGCGATCTCGTCTGCGGTCACCAAGTTGGAATCGCCCTTGATAGTGAGCTTGAGGATCGAGGCTGCAATCGCGTAGTTGACAGCGTCCTGCGGGTCAAAGTCGTTGATGAGGGCATGGACGAGGCCGGCGTTGAAAGCGTCGCCGGCGGCAACGCCCTCGAGTACGTGCACGTCGTGAGCAGGGGAGAACCAGTGCTCGCCGCTCTCGGCCTCAAAGAGCATTCCCATCCAGATGGAGCGCTCGACGCAGGAGATGTTGCGGACGACCGAGGCGACCTTCTTGCAGCCGTACTCGGCGCAGATCTGACGGGCCATCTCGACATAGGTGTCGCGCTCCTCTATGCCGTGGGCAAGGGAGCCAGAGACGCAGGTCATACCGAGGCCAGCAGGCGCATCCTCGTCGTTGGCGATGCAGATGTCGACGAGCGGCAGGAGTTCCCTCATGGTGGCCTGCGACTTCTCGGGCGACCACATCTTGCCGCGATAGTTCACGTCACACACGGTGGTGATGCCCTTGGCGCGGCAGGCGGCGAGCGCATCCTTGCAGGCGGCGGCCATCTCATCGGAGACGGCGGGGGTCACGCCGGAGAAATAGAAGACATCGATGCCCTTGAGGATCTCGTCCCAGTCAAAGACGTCGCGCTTGGCCATGTTGATGGCAGAGTACTTGCGGTCGTAGACGCAACCGTTGCCGCGCTGCGAGGCACCGACCTCAAACACATAGGAGCCAAGGCGGTCGCCCTGACGCACGACGCGCGTGGTGTCGACGCCGTAGGCCTTCAGCGAACGCAGGGCGCACTCGCCCAGACGGTTGGCCGGGACAACGGAGACGTAAGCGGCCTTGTCGCCCTGGTAGGCCAGGGAAAGCGCAGTGTTGGCCTCGGCGCCGCCGTAGCGGACGTCAAACTCGGTTGCCTGCTCAATACGCAGGTGGTCTTTGGGTGAGAGTCTCATCATGATCTCGCCGAAGGTAAGAACCGTTTTACCCATGGTCGCGCAGCTCCTTTTACTCGTGCGTACACCTTTGATATGGCGTTGGCACGCAGGTGCCAAGACGGTAGGGTGCGTCTTTGCACCTGTGTGCCAACGCTCACCG
The DNA here is from genome assembly GCA_902495945.1 of uncultured Collinsella sp. GTDB lineage: Bacteria > Actinomycetota > Coriobacteriia > Coriobacteriales > Coriobacteriaceae > Collinsella. Next base: position 7,353 of record CABUZD010000071.1, on the reverse strand, counting down.
AAATCGGTTTACGAAATCGGTTTCGTTTCGAGTTGTAGTATACTCACCTACAGCGTTTTGCAACCGAGATTTTTAAAAAATGCCTAAAATGGCTCAGACTGCCGACATTGGGAAACGGGGTGCGCTATGGCGCAGATGAGAATCAAGGACATTGCCGCCGAGGCGGGCGTGAGCCCGGCCACGGTCTCGCGCTATCTCAACAACCGCCCCGGGCAAATGACCGAGGAGACCCGTGCTCGCATCGCGGCAGTTATCGAGCGCACTGGCTATCGCCCACGTGCCGCCGCGCGCAATCTGCGCAGCTCGCGTACGAACCTCATCGGTGTGATTCTGGCTGACATCGCCAACCCGTTCTCGAGCGCCATGCTCGAGGGCCTTTCCGCCAGCGCCGCGGCGCGCGGCTGCTCGCTCATGACGGCCATTAGCGGCAACGACCCCGCTAAGGAAGCGGAGTCGCTCACCAGACTTATCGATGCCGGCGTGGACGGCCTGGTCGTCAACACCTGCGGAGGCAACGACAAGGCGATCGCCGCGGCAGCGGGACGTCTGCCCGTCGTGCTGCTCGACCGCGACGTTGCCGACGGCGGTGTTGACCTGGTGACATCTAACAACCGTGAGCTGGTCGCCGGCTTGGTAGACGCCTTGGCAGCTGCGGGCAGCGAGCGTCTGTGCCTGCTCACCGAGGCAAGCGACGACAGTCCCGTGCGTCGAGAGCGCGCCGAGGCCTTTGCCGACGAGCTTTCGCGACGCGGCCTTGCGGGCGAGGTCGTCACCCTGGCCGACGGTGGCGCCGCGGGCGTTGGCCGTTTGGACGAGACCATCCGCGGCTATGCGGGCAAAAAACTCGGCCTCATTGCCGTCAACGGCCTGGTTTTCCTGCGTCTGACCGAGGCGCTGGCGCAGCTTGGTCCCTCGCTGCCGGCGGGGCTCAAGATCGCGACGTTTGACGACTACCCCTGGAACCATGTGCTCTTTGGCGGCGTCACCACGGCAGCGCAAGACACCCTCACCATTGCCGAGCGCGTGGTCGAGCGTCTCTCCGAGCGTATCGACGTTGTTACCACCACCGTGGGCGAGGCCGCGAAGCTGGCGCCTAAACGCATCGAGATCCCCGGTCACATCGAACATCGCGCATCAACTTCGCGCTAGCCGCTCGTTCGTAACTGCCTGTTCGCACACGTTTTTTGAGCGCTTGATACGCTTTAACCCTGCGGAAACATTTTTCTGCGATAGTATCTGCGATATAGACCAGTCGAAACCCGCCCGAAAGAAAGGGGAGCGACATGAACCAGCAGAACATCGATTACGTACTCCGCTCCGTAGAGCAGCGTGACATCCGCTTTGTGCGTCTGTGGTTTGTCGACATTCTCGGCCGCCTCAAGAACTTTGCCATTAGCCCCGAGGACCTCGAGGTCGCTTTTGAGGAGGGTATTGGCTTTGACGGCTCCGCCATCGAGGGCTTTGCCACGCCCGAGGAAGCCGACATGCTGGCGTTTCCCGATGCTTCGACCTTCCAGATTCTGCCGTGGCGCCCGAGCCACAACGGCGTCGCCCGCGTGTTCTGCGACGTGTGCACTCCCGATCGCAAGCCGTTTGCCGGCGACCCGCGCGACGCCCTGCGCCGCATGTTCTATAAGGCCGAGAAGGCCGGCTACCTGCTCAACGTGGGCGCCGAGCTGGAGTATTACTACTTCCCCGACGAGCATACCCCCGAGCCGCTCGACAACGTGGGCTACTTCGATCTTTCGGTAAGCGATGCCGCTCGCGACCTGCGCCGCAACACGGTCCTCACGCTCGAGAAGATGTCCGTGCCCGTGGAGTACACCTTCCACGCCGCCGGCCGCTCGCAGCACGGTATGAGCCTGCGCCACGCCGAGGCCCTGAGCATGTCCGACGCCATCACCACGGCCAAACTCATCATTAAGCAGCAGGCCTACGAGAGCGGCTGCCACGCCTCCTTTATGCCCAAGCCGTTGGCGGGCGAGGACGGCAGCGCTATGTTCCTGTGCCAGTCGCTATTCGACCACGACGGCAACAACGTCTTTTGGGGCGAGGACGACGAGAAGTACCACCTCTCCGATATCGCCAAGCACTACATGGCCGGCATCTTGGCGCACGCGCGCGAGATCAGCGCCATCACTAACCCCACGGTCAACTCGTACAAGCGCATCACCACGGGCGGCGACTCCGTGCCGCAGTACGCCACGTGGGGCCTGCGCAACCGCGCGAGTATGGTCCGCATTCCGGTCTACAAGCCCGGCAAGCAGCTGTCCACGCGCATCGAGCTTCGCAGCCCCGACCCCATGGCCAACCCGTACCTGGTCAACGCCGTCACGCTGGCGGCTGGTCTCGACGGCATCGAGCGCAAGCTGGAACTCCCGCCCGAGGCAACGGCCGAGACGCTCAAGCTTACCGACCGTCAGATGGTCGAGGCCGGCTACACGCCGCTGCCGCGCTCGCTCAAAGAGGCGCTCGACGTGTTTGAGGACTCGCAGTTTATGAAGGATGCCCTCGGCGAGCACATCCACAGCTTCTTCCTCAAAAAGAAGCGCGACGAGTGGCATAAGTTTGAGTCTACGATCACCGAGTGGGAGATCAAGCACTACCTGGCGAACTCCTAATCGCGCTGGCTTGTTCCAGTACGATTGAGCTCATTTCTTTGGAGGCCGATATGTCCGAAAAGAGTGCCCTGTTCATGGCGCGCACGACGCGCTTCCACGAGTTTGCCCGCAGCTTGACGACCACCCTGGGTGTCGAGGTGAGCCTGGCAACCCCCGATTCGCCGACTGCGGCGCACGACTTTGACCTGCTGATCCTCGATTCCGATGGCATCCGCAGCGACCGCATCGATCAGATTGCCAAATGGCTCGACGATCGCGGCGGCGTTCCCATGCTGGTGATCGTCGACGACGAGGCGCTCGGTACCCTGCGCCTGCCCAATCACGCGCATGCCGACTTTGTATGCCCCACGGCGACGCCCAACGAGCTCAAGGCTCGCGCGCAGCGCCTGATGGGCGAGGAGGAGACCGTCACCGCCGACGATGTGCTCAATATCGATAACCTCGAGATCAACCTGGCTACCTACCAGGTGACGCTCGATAACGAGCCCATCGACCTGACGCTGATGGAGTACTCGCTGCTGAGCTTTTTGGCGACGCATCCCAACCGCGCCTACAGCCGCGAGGTGCTGCTGCACCGCGTGTGGGGCTTTGAGTACTGCGGCGGCACGCGCACCGTCGACGTGCACATCCGACGCATCCGCTCCAAGGTGGGCCCGCAGATCGCGGCGCACATCACCACCGTCCGCGGCGTGGGCTATCTGTTTAAGGACTAGCAAGTAAATAGAGGAATGTGAGGGTACCGGAGATTTCTCCAGTACCCTTTTCTCGTTTAGGGCGAAAAGAAGACCTTTCACCGATTTAAAGTGTGTCAGTAAAAACAATATCAAACGTATAGCACTATCTCACGAATACCATTTAGTTACCGTATCTCCCTACTGCACGGATGGAGGAAGAAATGCGTTATTCGAGAAAGGTGATTGTCGGATTTATAGTATTGCTTGCCGCCCTGATGTCTCCAAGGTTGGTTTTTGGAGACGACGACTTGGTTCGTGTCACACCGCAAATAGCTGTGGAGCAAGCGCAAGCTTTCTTTGATGACGTATCGGATGAGCCGGTGACCGCTTGTGACCCAGTAAAAATGGTGAATTCCGATGGGGAATCAATCGGGTATATCGTTCGCGCGAAGCGGGATGACGTTAACTATGGCTACGTCGTATTTGATTCAGAGCGATCTTGGTGGATCAGCGAATACTGCTTGGCTCCGAACGCTCCTATGCCCATTGAGAATACAAGCGATGAAATAGCCCTTCTCGCATCCCAAGATGACATCGTTGCTTTGAAATTTGACGAGCTGTCTTTTGGTATTGCAGATCTGGATAATAACGTTGTTTTAGATGAGAAGGGATGCCGGTCAACAGCGGTGTTTTCTGTGGGAAATAGCCGCAGCGGATCTCCAGGCAGGTTCGAGGATGTTTTCGTATTGCCCAAAGACCTGTATAAACAAGGATATGTCATTGACGCAAGTAAAACTATTTCAGGGATGATAACGCCTACACAATCAGAGGTTATTAAAGAAACGGGGACCTATGCTTGCGATGTGTCTGCGATGTTTGCGGTAAGCAGCCATTATGTAACGCTAAACCGGCTCAAATTGCCAGACTTATATCATGAGCTTTGGCAGTTATCGGGAACATCCGGCGATCCAAATAAGTCATTCGATCAAGCTACGGGCCTTTACTTTACCCAAGGAAGGACTCCATCTCCAAATGCTGCCCCGGCTATTAAGGAGTTCTGTGCTAGGCGCGGGAAAAGGCTTGAGACATCATTTGCTTGGTATCCATCTTGGGATTCTTTCAGGGCAACTGCAGATTCTGGAAATCTCAGTATTTTTTCTGGGACTCTCAGGTCAAGCCATGACGCTCATGCGATGGCTGTTGCGGGATATGTGGCTATGCATAATACATATTCAAATGATAAGAAATATATGCTTGTTGTCTGGGATGGTTGGTTCAATCAGCTGCGTTTTCTTCCATATGACACAACGATTTATATATCGCATGAAGGGACGTATTGTGGAGAGTGACGGCGAAGATGATAGAAAGCGCATACGTAAAACGCTGGGGCTTCTTTGCGCATTTCTTGGGATATTGGTTGTCGCGGCCTATCAACCGAGCCCCTCGGTCGTCGGTGGAAAAGATGACGAACATATTTCAGTTGAAGTACAGACGCTGTCGGATATTCATAACGGACAATTTGAGGCTCTCGTGTCAAGCGGAGGGCGGAAAGAGATTGATATCCGTAGTTACTTTAATACCGGAACTGCTTCAGGGCTGAAGGCGGGAGAGAAATGGATTCTATTCTTCGCAAGTGATGCCAATTTAGAAGAGGAAACTTTGCATCCCTACTATATGGAAAAAGTTAACTAAATCGGTGAGGAGCGAGAGGAATGATCAACAGAAGACAGCTATTCGTCTTGGCATCAGGAGCTGTTATGTTTGCTGGGGCGAGAGGGGCCAACGCTGCGCAGCTTACGAATGTGCAAAAACGATTGACGCTTGTGACCGACATGATAGTTCGGAATGAGGCTGGGGTTATTGTGTCCTCGGCGCGAAGCAAAGATGTCTTGGGTGCCGGAAATAGAAAAATGGCTGTTGGCAGCATAAACAGGAATAATGACGGTGCAGCGTCCCTGACAAGAGCGGCAACTAAGAATTTGGTGACGGTTCATAGGGAGTCAGATGATTCACTGCCGGTGTTGGCAAAGATTGAGATTGTTGTTGAATATTCTGAAGATGGGCAAAGCATTGCAATTCGGTCAGGAAAATATTCGATAATTCAAACCGATCCGCTTGTGATGTATGCAAACGCTTGGTATGCGCTCATGCAGAAAGATAAATATGTGATGAACTACTTCACAGAAAGCGAAGCATCATATGAAACGGGGTGGGGGCCAACGCCATACGATGCGGAGAAAGATAAGTGGACGTGCGGATCGGGTATGGGCGCGACGATTACAGACTTTATTAACGATTCAACATATAGTTTTGCTATCGACTGCTATATCGAATAGACATGACGGCATAAAACGAATTGGCCTATAAGCATGTCATTACTTAAGCAAAGCTGAAATCTTGGCATCTAGTGCTCGGGACTGCCCAGCTTGGGGTACAACTCAACGTGAACAATGATGGCCCGCCACATGTTTGGCGGGCCTTTGGTTATTAGACGAAAGGATCGCAGCTATGAGCGAGAACGATTCCCAGCGTCCCCAGGATGCGGGCAACGCCGGCGAGACTCAGCAGCAGCCGCGCGTGCAGGTGGAGTCGACGCCTGCCGGTGGTAACAACATTCCCTATGTGCAGGCCTACGACACGCAGACCGGCAAGCCGCTGGGCAGCCAGCAGGTCGTAAACAAGCACACAGTGGTCAAGACCAAGACCAAAAAGCTGCCGATCTTTATTACGGCGCTCGCCGGCTGTGCCTGCGGAGCTCTGTTGGTCATCGCGCTCATTATGAGCGGCACGCTCGATATCGGCGGCGGCAAGAATGCCGTGACGGCGGGCGCTTCGGGCTCGTCGACGCAAAAGATCAAGATCGACTCCGAGGACACCACGCTGGCCGAGGCTGTCTCTGCCAAGGCGCTGCCCTCCGTGGTTTCCATTACCGCCACTTCGAGTGGCAGTCAGGGTGGCTCGCTTTCGCAGTCTGCCGACAATTCGGACAGCTCGGGTAGCGTCGGCTCGGGCGTGGTGCTCGATGCCGAGGGCCACATTCTCACCAACAACCACGTGGTCGATGGTTACGATCAGTACGTGGTAACCATGGACGACGGTACCACCTACGAGGCCGAGTTCGTGGGCAACGATGCCTCGAGCGACCTCGCCGTCATTAAGCTCAAGGATGCCGAATCCTCCAAGCTCACCCCAATCGAGATCGGTGACTCCTCCAAGCTCAACGTGGGCGAGTGGGTCATGGCGATCGGCTCGCCGTTCGGCAACGAGCAGTCTGTCTCCACCGGTATCGTCTCGGCGCTCTATCGCTCCACGGCCATGAGCTCTACCAGTGGTAACACCATCTATGCCAACATGATTCAGACCGACGCCGCCATCAACCCGGGCAACTCCGGCGGCGCGCTCGTCAACGATAACGGCGAGCTCGTGGGTATCAACTCGCTCATCGAGAGTTACTCGGGCTCCAGCTCGGGCGTGGGCTTTGCCATTCCGGTCAACTACGCTAGGAACATCGCCGACCAGATTATCGACGGCAAGACGCCGGTTCATCCGTACCTGGGCGCCACGCTTTCGAGCGTCAATGCGCTCAACGCCCGCACCAACAAGCTGAGCACCGATAGCGGCGCATATGTGGCGAGCGTTGTGGAGGACGGCCCCGCCGCCAAGGCCGGCATCCAGGAGGGTGACGTCATCACCAAGCTGGGCGATGACGAGATCACGAGTGCCGATGGTCTGATCATTGCGCTGCGTAGCCACGAGGTGGGCGAGAAGGTCGAGATCACGCTCGTGCGCGGCAAGGAAGAGAAGAAGGTCACCGTCGAGCTGGGCTCCGACGAGGAGCTTCAGAATCAGCAGCAGGACGACAGTGCGACCGACACCGGCAACGGTAGCATCACCGACGAGCAACTACGCCAGTATCTGGAGGAGCTGCTGGGCCAGCGGGGCCAGGGCTACGGCCAGGGTTACTAGCGAGTCGTATCGCACATATCGAAGCCAGAGGGGGGTGTGCACCCCACCCCGGGCCGCCCCCCCACATAATAATTTTTAAGGGGGGGGCGGGG
>CABUZD010000070.1 GCA_902495945.1 uncultured Collinsella sp. | reverse complement strand
TTTGGTCCATGGTAGTGGGGACGATAGTGGTCGAGCCCGATTCCGCCTTTGCGGCCGGCGCGGTGACAACGGCCATGGGGGAGGAGAGTGTATAGGTCTTGCCCTGGTAGTCGAGGGCAAAGCGCAACTTGCATCCTTCCTCCAGAAGGCCCGAAGCTGCATCGAGGAACGTGTCTTCGAGCGTGAACGTCGCCAGATTATCCGCGCCCGATGCGCTGGCCTTGACTTGGCCAATCTGCGTGACGGTTTCGGATGAGCTGCCCGCAGCGGGCATCACTTTATTGATATGTAACGTTGCCTGCCCGCCCTGCGGCAGATGGGCCTGCACGGTAAAAGCGTGCGTGTCGGGCTGATCGTTTGCTGCTTCGTCCGCTGGCATTGCCATGAACGTAGCGTCGGCGTACTGAATGTCCCATTCGTCGAATGTGAGCTGGCGGAAGTACGGCTCGCCATCGGAGAGCGGACGTGTGGGTGCGGTAATGGCGGTGCCGCCTTGGACACGCGCGAGGGGAATCTCGACATCGCGGTAGCCTGCCATGCTAATGGAAATGCCGCCGTTAAAGTCGTACGCGTCGAGAAGCGTCGCCTCGTTCACGTAGCCTTCCGAAAGCGGCGCGACCTCAAAGATGGCCGTGCCTTCGTCATCGGTAGTGGCGGTGAGCTGCTTGCCTGCGGCATAGCGCGACGTGAGCGTGACCTGGGCGCCCGTGATGGGCGTATTCTTGTTGGCGACGTCGACCACGACCACACCGAACATGGTGCGCGAGAGAACGAGCACCCTGAAGGGGTCTTTTTCGTCGGCATGGGCTTCGGTGGGCGCGAACGGCAATATGAAGGCGTTTGCGCTTTCCGGCACGCGCGGCAACATAATGCTCGCTAACGAGGACGCTCCGGCAACAAGTAACGAACGGCGATCAAGCATCTTGGGCTCCCATCCCGCAAGTATCGGTGGAAATAATCCAATTTTGCGAGAAGGCGCCCCGTAGCGGTAGTGCCGTTCAAGGGTCAAAATGTCCAAATTGATCGAGCGAAGCGCCGGGTTCCGGAATGCGTTCGATTCGCTTGGCAGTCCGGTCGCTAACGTAACATATGCGCGACCAGCTCGGTGCGTGTGCCGATGCCAAGCTTTGCGTATACGCCGGATAGGCGGTTTTTGACGGTGCCCGGCGATACTCCCATATGGCGTGCGATTTCGGCGTTGGTCCACCCACGACAGGCGAGCATGGCCATGGTGAATTCCGTGGTCGTTAGATCGTCGGCCACGTCCTCGCCCGAATCGGGGTTGTGGATGCGCCGCCAGCCGTAGCTGAAGCGGTACGTGATCTCGATGATGCGCGCGAAGTCGTCAGGGTATTGCGTTTTTAGGCACGCCTCGATGAGCCCCTGTAAAAGGCCGTGATGCTCGCCAATGAGCTCGATAAGGCCGTCGGGACGCGCAATGTTCCAAGCAACTCCGAAGTGCGTTTTTGCGGCGTCGACGTCTTTGAGACTCATGCATGCCATGGAAGCTGCCAGGTGCAGGAACAGTTCCGAGATCGGATAGCTTCCCTGTTTCATGATCAGGGCATTTTCCGCCATGCCTAGGCTGCGGCCGTATTCGCCGCGCAGGTACAAGGCGTGCGCCATCACGTAGCTGGCGAACAGGCGCAGGCCTTCGGGCAGATGCGCCACAAGTGGATAAAACTCTTCGGCAGAATACGGGGAAGGCAAGTGCAGCAGGACACTCGCGGCCGAGGCGAACAGGATATGCGTAGCGTGGATGGCGGGCGATTCCTCGTCGGCCGGCGTATCGAGGATGCCCGCAAGACAACGGCGGGCGTCGGCGATACGGTTGAGCGACAGGCTGGCATATCCGCAGATAAAGCATGCGGAATAGCGCAATGCGGGGTCGGTGGCGTCAAGATAGGGGCGCGCCGTCTTGGCAGCGAGGGCGGCCTGTCCGCGAAAGTACAGCGCTTCTGCCGTGGCGATGGTGCGTGAATCGGGGTCGGAAATGCCTGCAACCGCAGCGTCAATCTGCCCCGGCACAAAGGCGGTGCACATCAACGGCATGGGAACGCGTGGGTAGCCATCGCAGTCCATCATCCATCTCCCAACAGCTGGCAACAATAGCAGCAATTGTACTCCTGTTGCTCGGGACCCCTTTCGTTTTACTGTTCGGTTAACGTTACGGATCGTTTTGGAAGGCTTACGAGCATGGTGGTTCCGTTCTCGGAACTTGTTTCGACCTCTACCGTGCCACCGTGAAGCGCTGCAATCTCCCAAACAAGCGCTAGTCCGAGTCCTGCGCCGCCGTATGCCCTGCTGCGGGATTTATCCAGGCGAAAGAACGGTTGGAAGATGCTCTCACGGTACTGCTTGGGTATTCCCGGGCCCTGGTCCTCGACTCGCAGGAACACGTGGTTGTCGCTGTCGCTGATGGAGACGTTGACAGTCGAGCCGGAGCGGCTGTAACGGATGGCGTTTTCGGTCAAGTTAAACACCAGCCGATAGAGGAGCGCATCGTTCCCGATTACTAAAGCGTCTCCAGCACAATTGAGGGCTATGTCCTTATTCTCGGCAAGTGGCGCAAGGTCGGTGAGGACTTCTTCGGACAGGGGACCAAGTTCAACATCGTCCTCGCAAGGAACGCTGCGGAGCTCACTCATCTCGAGTAATACCTTGGTCATTCGAGACATGCGCTCGGTTTGTTCTTGTAGCAGGCCGAGCAGCTCGGCTGTTTCGGGTCGCAAACCGGAGTGCTCGGAGATGAATAGTTCAATCTGTGCTTGCATAAGGGCGAGCGGGGTGCGCAGCTCGTGTGCGGCGTTGCCGGTAAACTGACGCTGCGCAGAGAACCCTTCGCCAAGACGGGCGATCATGTCGTTGAAAGAGGCACTGCATCGTTGTAGCTCGGTGGGCACATCTTCACTGAGTCTGATTTCGCCTAGGTTGTCAGGCTGCACGCGTTCTACCTGGGCGGCAAAAGCCCGTAGCGGTTTGAGCGCACGGCCGCTCACAAAGTATGCCAGCACGCCGCCAAGGAGTGTGACTCCAGCCGTGATGCACCAGGTTGTCGTGCCAAAAGACTCCTGTGCGTCGTTTACGACGATCGTGATCTTGTCATCGGGGGTCGCTTTCGTTGGGTCGAACGCCTGGGGCGAATCTTCGCCGGTTGCGTTAAAGGCCGAGATGTTACTGCCGATGGCATCCATGTAGCGCATGCCCGTATAGCCGACCAGGCAGTTCGTCAGCACGCATGCTGCACACGTGAGCAGTGCCGTCATAATCGTTATGCGCCATTGCAGAGAAAGCCTTTTCATTCGTTATCCTCCATAACGTAGCCCTCTCCAATCCGATTGCGAATCGGGTCGTATCCCAAAGCGCTGCGTAGCTTTTTGCGGAGCGACGAGATGTGAACGCGGGTTGCGTTGCTAAAGCTGTTCACGCTGCTATCCCAAACGTGCTCGATAAGCTCCTCTTGACTTACCGGACGCCCCTGATTAAGCATCAGGTATTCCAAGATTCCCGTTTCCTTGCGCGTAAGAGATAAAGCCTCGCTGTTCACGGAGGCGATGCGCGCCTTGGTGTCAAAGCGGAGCTTTCCGCAGGTTAAAACTACGTCGCTTTGTGTAAAGCGTCTGAGGGTAAGGCTGCGAATCCTTGCTGCAAGCTCGTCCAGATGGAACGGCTTGGTGAGGTAATCGTTGGCGCCGGCATCGAGTCCGGCGACTTTATCGGATACTTCGCCACGTGCGGACAGAATCAGTACCTTAGTCTCGCAGTCAGTTTTCCTAAGTTTCCTGAGCACGGTCATGCCGTCGATGCGGGGAAGGTTGAGGTCGAGTACCACGAGGTCGAAGGCCTCAACGTCCAGTAGGTCGAGCGCCTCCTGTCCGTCGTGACAGCAGTCGACGCTGTACGCCAAGTTTCGCAAGCTGCGCGCGATTGCGTCACACAGCGCCCGCTCGTCCTCGACGATCAAAATACGCATAACAGTCTCCTTGCACATTTCAAATCGCGCTTAACACGGATTTTATAGCCGATATGGTCCAATGGTCGCGTAACGAAAGGAGTGGTCAGGTTGTTCAAAGCGGTAAAACCCGTGGTACAGGTCGCTTTGTTGATCGTCGGAATCACCATGGTGTGCTTTGGTGTTATGCGTGGCGAGGCGGATGCCGTGCTGGCCAAAGCGATTAGGCTGTGCTTGGAGTGTATCGGAATTGGATAAAAGAGAAAACACTGCGTCGCATGTTTTGGCTCGATTTCGCGGATTCATTCAGGCGGCGGCGACGCTCGTCACTAACATTCACCTGCCAAACTTTGCCAAAGGCGGCATCTATCAGGGCGCGGGAAAAACAGTCTGCGTACCTGGGCTTAACTGCTATTCGTGCCCCGCGGCATCGGGTGCGTGCCCCATCGGGTCGTTCCAGTCGGTGGTAGGTTCATCCAAGTTCAACTTTTCTTACTATGTTACCGGTACGCTCATTTTGCTCGGCGTGCTGCTGGGACGCTTTGTATGCGGCTTTCTGTGCCCGTTTGGCTGGCTGCAGGAGCTGCTTCATAAGATTCCCGGCAAAAAGTTTTCCACAAAAAAGCTCAAGCCGCTCACGTACATCAAGTACGTCGTACTGCTGTTTGCCGTGGTGCTGCTGCCCGTCTTGGTGGTTAACGACGTGGGCATGGGCGACCCGTTCTTTTGTAAGTACATCTGTCCGCAGGGTGTGCTCGAGGGCGCCATTCCGCTGGCCATTGCCAACGCCGGCATTCGATCTGCGTTGGGACATCTCTTTACTTGGAAACTTGCCGTTCTCATTGCTGTGGTAGTGCTGAGCGTTTTGTTCTACCGCCCCTTCTGCAAATGGATTTGTCCACTCGGCGCATTCTATGCGCTCATGAATAGGGTGTCCCTACTGGGGATTCGGGTTGACGCATGCAAATGTGTCTCGTGCGGCAAGTGCTCAAAGGTTTGTCAGATGGACGTTGATGTGGTCCGCGCGCCCAATCATGCCGAATGTATCCGGTGCGGAAAGTGCATCGGGGCCTGTCCCGTCGATGCCATCAGCTATCGCTATGGCCTGGATGTGTCGGCGGAAAAGCTCCCCTTGACCGCCGATAAAAAGTAAACAAGCTTCGACAAAACGGAGGAATGACCATGAAGCTTTCTAAGATTGCGGCCCTGTTTATGGTGCCGGTACTGGCCTTGTGTCTTGTGGCGTGCTCGGCACCTGGTGGCAATGCGAGCGAATCTGCGAGCTCCGATCCTAAGATCGCAGAACTCACTGCGCAGAAACCGGCCAATGCCGACGAGGCCGCCGAGCTGTATGCGAAGCTCATGCAGAAGGAGAACGAGATCTTTTCGAGTGATAACGCGCTGTGGGAAAAGGTATTCAATGCGGCAAATAAAGACTCGGCAATGATTGAGGACGGCAGCAATTACGGCGATTTCCTGCTCAAGACCATCGACGGCGCCAAGGATGAGTTTACGGCGGATGAGCTTAAGATGCTCAAGGCCGGTGCGCAGCAGATCAAGGAGATTGAGGACAAGCTCGAGAGCTTGGAGAAGGAGTTCCCCGGCTGTGGAAGCACGCCGAGCGCAGGCGAGAGCGTCGACGCTTCGACCGCTGGCATGACGGCTGGTGCCAATGCTTCGAGCGAGGCGACGAAGTTCCCCAGCTTTACGGGCAAGGACCTGGACGGCAACGACGTGAGCAGCGACGAGCTGTTCTCTAAGAACAAGGTCACCGTCATGAACTTCTGGTTCACCACTTGCAAGCCGTGCGTGGGTGAGTTGGGCGACCTTGAGGACCTGAATAAGGAGCTTGCCGAGAAGGGCGGCCAGGTCGTGGGCGTCAATTCCTTTACGCTCGATGGCAACAAGGGCGAGATTGCAGATGCCAAGGACGTGCTGAGCAAGAAGGGCGTGACATATAAGAACATCTGGTTCAAGTCGGATAGCGAGGCCGGTAAGTTTACGTCAAATTTGTTCTCGTTCCCGACAACGTATGTTATCGATCAGAATGGCAACATCGTAGGGGATCCAATCGTGGGAGCCATCAGCTCCGCCGAGCAGCGCGCAGCGCTCGACAAGCTTATCGACCAGGCGATTGCGAATAGCGAGCAGTAGAAAACGCGTAAAGCATGGCGAGGATCGCGCGCCGCTGTGCGGAGTAGTCCGCTGCCTTTCAAGATAATCTCCACCATACAGAGGTTCCGCTCGGGACCTCTTCTTTTGGGCGCCATCCCGTTCGTTTTTTGGCGCGGTTCGTTACATTCCTCACTGGCGCCGGCAAAAAATGGGGATAGAGTAGGACAAACGCGTCGAATACGAACGGCGGGGGAGAGCGGGCGAGCGTGCCCGCGCGGGAGAGGTTGCCGTCCATGTTGGAGCTCAAAGGTATTTGCAAAAAGTACGTTACCCAGTCGTTTACGCAGGTGGCGCTCGACAGCGTAAACCTGTCTTTTCGCGATAACGAGTTCGTGGCCATTCTGGGTCCCTCGGGCTCGGGCAAAACTACGATGCTCAACGTTATCGGCGGACTCGACCACTTTGACTCGGGCGACCTGCTGATCGACGGTATTTCGACTAAGGACTTTCACGACCGCGATTGGGACGCCTATCGTAACAACCGCATCGGCTTTGTGTTCCAGAGCTATAACCTCATTCTGCATCAGACCATTTTGGAAAACGTGGAGCTGGCGCTCACGCTCACGGGCGTGGGGCATGCCGAGCGCCGCCAACGTGCGCGCGAGGCGTTGGAGAAAGTCGGCCTGGGCGAGCACGTTAACAAGCGCCCGAGCCAGCTTTCGGGCGGGCAGATGCAGCGCGTGGCCATCGCCCGTGCTCTGATCAATGATCCCGAGATTGTGCTGGCCGACGAGCCGACCGGCGCTTTGGATTCAACGACATCCGTACAGGTTATGGATTTGCTCAAAGACGTTGCGCGCGACCGCCTGGTTATTATGGTCACGCACAATCCCGAGCTGGCGTATCAATACGCCACGCGTATCGTCAACCTGGCGGACGGCAAGATCACCGACGATTCCGATCCTTTCGATGCTGCGAAGGCCGCGCGTCGCGAGGCCAAGCCTACGCGCAAAACCTCGATGAGCTTTGTGACGGCGCTGGGGCTTTCTGCCCGAAACCTTATGACCAAAAAGGGCCGTACGGCCATGACGGCCTTTGCGGGGTCCATCGGCATCATCGGCATCGCGGCGATTCTGGCGCTGTCCAACGGCGTAAACGGCTACATCAAAAAGGTCGAGGAGGATACGCTCTCGAGTTACCCGCTTACGATCTCCAAGCAGGACTACGACCTGTCGTCCATGATGGGCGGGCAGGGGGCTGCGGATGATGGCTCGTCTGCAAATGCGGATTCGTCCAACGACAATACCGGCGACAAAGCTCAGGGAATCGATAAGATTCCTGTGGTCACGGCCGTAAAGGATATGTTTACGAGCGTTAAGTCCAACGACATGACGAGCTTTAAGGCATGGCTCGATGCCGGTGGCGACGGCATCGATAAAGAGGTCAACGCCATTCAGTACGGCTACGGTGTATCGCCGGTTGTCTATCGTGCGGGTAAGGGCGACAAGAAGCCCGTTCGGCTTGTTCCCAACGCCATGACCGAGGCCATGAGCGGAGGCGCGAGCTCGGCGGCAACGGTGAGCATGGAATCCATGGGAACCTCGGTCTTTAACGAGATGATTGACGACCAGAGCCTGCTCGACAGCCAGTACGATGTCGTCGCCGGTCATTGGCCCACGTCTGCCAACGAAGCCGTGATGGTGCTTTCGAGCCGCGGCACGGTGGGCGACTATACGCTCTATAGCATCGGTGCGCTGGATATCGATGAGCTCAACGATCTGGTAAACAGCGCTATGACGGCTGACGGTGGGGTCGAAACGCCCGAGACCGGCACCGACTTTACCTACGACGATGCGCTGTCTACCACGTTTAAGGTGCTGTCGCCGGCTGATGCGTATCGCAAAAACGAAGAGACCGGCATGTGGACTGACATGTCTGGCGACGCCGACTTTATGGCCGCCAAGGTTGCCGACGGTATTGACGTGCGCATTGTGGGCGTGGTGCGACCTGACGAGACCGCCAACGCGAGTGCGTTGTCTCCAGGCATTGCCTATACGCATGCGCTGACTTGCCAGCTTATGGAGCGCGCCGCCGATTCACAGATTGTGAAGGAGCAACTTGCCCATCCCGAGACGGATGTCTTTACGGGCAAGTCTTTCGATGAACTGCAAGGCGAGGCCAAACAAGGCGTGGATCTGAGCAGTATGTTCAGCGTGGACGAGGCGGCGCTCAAGAGCGCGTTCTCGTTTGATGCGTCTGCACTCTCGGGTGCGGCCGGCGGTATGGACCTTTCTGGTATCGACTTATCCGGGTTGGACATTGACCTCTCGGACGTTGGCAAGGACATCGACTTCAGCGACATCATGGCACAAGCACCGGCTCCAGATTTCTCGGGCATCTTTGACGGTCTGGAGCTCACGCCCGAGCAAATGCAGCAGGTGGGAATACTTGCCAACCAACTGTTTGAGGGCTTTTTGCAGTCTGATCAGTTTAAGGCGCTGTCACCCGAAGACCTTAAGGACGCGTCAAAGCTCTCTGCCGCATTCTCGACGTATCTTGAGAATGATGCCGCAGCCCAGCAATGCCTGGCCCAGCTCAAAGCGCTCGGCGGCGATGCCCTGGCCGAACGCCTGCAGCAGGCGATGACCGACTATGTGCAAAAGCAGCTGGCTCCGTATTTGCAGCAGGCTATGGATCAGGTGATGAAGTCGATCAGCGATCAGATTGCGGCGACGGTGTCAGCTCAGCTCAAGGCGGGCGCGGCAGGGCTTATGGACCAGATGGCGACGCAGATGTCGTCGAGTTTTGCCAACCTGGCGAGCGCTATGCGTGTGGA
>CABUZD010000069.1 GCA_902495945.1 uncultured Collinsella sp. | reverse complement strand
GAGGCAACCCGCGCGATTCGCCTGAGCGAGAAGGTCGATGCAGCCGATATCCCCATCATCGCGCTCACCGCCAATGCCTTTGCCGAGGACGCCAAGGCGGCACACGACGCCGGCATGAACGCCCATCTGTCCAAACCGCTCGACTTTAACAAGCTCAAAAACATACTCGCCCGCATCAAGAAAAACGGATCCGTTTCGCTATAGTTTGTGCTCAACCACCACGCACGACCAGAAAGGAAGCCAACGATGTTTAGGCCCTTACGTCGAAAGAAACGCGCCATCACTGACGAGGAAGCGCGCGAACTGCTCGCTACCTGCAAGCGCGGCGTCTTTGCCGTCAACGGCGACGATGGCTACCCGTACGCCATTCCCGTCAACTACTTCTTTGACGCCGAGCACGACAAGATTTATTTCCATGGCGCCAAAGCCGGCCACAAGGTCGACGCACTCAAGCGCGATGACAAGGTCTGCTTTACCGTTTACGGCAACGAGTGGCACAAGGACGGTGACTGGGCTCCCTACGTTATGAGTACCGTGGTCTTTGGCCGCTGTCGCCTGGCGAACGACACTCCCGCGTTTATCGAAGACAAAGTCCGCCAGCTCGCCCTTAAGTACTACCCTTCCGCCGAGGAAGTCGAAGAGGAAATCGCCAAGGACATTAAGGGCGTCCAGCTCTACGAGATTACGATTGAGCATCTCTGCGGCAAGCAGATTCAGGAAAAGTAAGCCCCTCAGCAGGCCTCATCAATAACAATATGGCCCGGTTCCAACCCACCTTGGAACCGGGCCATATGCTTATAGAGCGTCGGCGGCTATGTGCGCAAGCGCCTCAATGAGCTCCTGCGAGCTCACGGGTTTACTCAGGTGCGCGTTCATGCCCGCCTCACGCGAAAGCCTGCGGTCGTCGGCAAAGGCGTTGGCGCTCACGGCGATAATCGGCGTGGTCGCGGCATCCTCGCGATCGAGTGCTCGAATCTGACGTGTGGCCTCAAGGCCATCGATACCCGGCATCATGATGTCCATCAACACCACGTCGTACTCGTGCGGCACGCTCGCGGCAAACATCTCGACGGCAGACTCACCATCCTTAGCATGCGTCACGACGGCACCGGCACGGCTGAGCGTAAACTGCGCGATCTCGGCATTCAGATCGTTATCCTCTACGAGCAAAACGCGCAAGCCCTGGAGTGCATCGCCGTCTCCCGCGTCCACGCGCACAGCCTGAGGAATCTCGGAGCGCTTGCATTTCTCGAACGGCAGGCGGATGGCAAACGTCGTCCCCTGCCCCAAGACGCTCGTAAAACTCATGGTTCCGCCCATAAGCTCGACCAACTGTTTTGCGATAGGCGCGCCCAGGCCAGTTCCCGATGAGGCACCTTCCACCTGTTGCTCCTCGCGGCAAAACGGCTCGTAGAGGTGCTGTTGGAACTCATCGCTCATGCCAATACCGTTGTCGCCGATCGTGTAATCATAGACGGGGGCGCCATCCACTGGCTCCACCTCGCGGCACGCCAGGCGGACATAGCCGCCCCGGCGGTTGTACTTGACGGCATTACCGGCAATATTGAGCAACAAGCGCTTGAGGTGCGTCACGCTCACCCGCGCATAGGGATGATTAAGCGTCTGCTGGTCGCAGATAATTGTCACCAGACGCTCCTCGGCCTGGCGCTCCAGAATATCGCGCACCTCGTGGTTGAGGGTCGCCAAGTTTGTGGGAACAAGCTCCAGATCGACCTGCCCGCTCTCCAGGCGGCTCATATCCAGAGCCTCGTTGGCAAGGTCGAGCAGCAGTCCCGATGCCGTCCAGATCTTTGAGCGGCACTCGGTCTGCTTTTGCAGATCGTCCGCATTGGCATCGCCGACCTCGACCATGCCGCGAATGCCGTTGATGGGCGTGCGCAGATCGTGGCTCATGCGACGCAAAAACTCCGTCTTTGCCGAGTTGGCAGACGAGGCCTCACGCGCTGCCTTTGCCAGCTTGTCGCCATAGTCGCGCTCCTGCTGCAGCAAGTCCGTCAAACGTCGACGATCAGCGCGGCGACGCACCATCACAACAACGGCTATAACACCGCTGTAGAGCACCAGCACGCCGGCAGCAACAGCCGCGACGACCTCAAAGTAGCGCCGCGCCGAGGCATAGGTGTACACGTAGAACCCGCGCGCTTTTCCAAATGTGCCCAAATACCACTCGCCGCTGGCGTTGACCAGTCGGACTTTGCCGGGCAGGCATCGATCCTTAATACCGTCGACAATAAAGACATCCGTTGCAGGCAGATTGAATACGCCCAATATGGTGGGTTCAACGGCATTGGTCGCAACGACCTTGCCATCGATTTCGATCACGATATTGCCACTGTCGATGGTCTCATAACCACCGAGCAAGCTCTGCAGTTTGAGCGTATTGCTTGCAACTGCCTTCGCGCTCTGATGCCTGACCGCGATAACGATGCCCTCGCCATCTTGCCGGGTCACGCAACCAATGTCTGCAACCGAATCATCCGAAAGCGTAATGCGGGCGGTATAGGACTTAAGCGGATGGGCTGCCACCTCCAGCACGGGTGCTTCCTTGAGATACGTAGCGAGCGACTCGTAGCCCACATCGCCCGTCGAGGACTCGGACACCAAATTGCCCGATGCGTCCGTCACGATCAGTGCGCTCACGTTGAACTGGTCGGCATATTGCTCCAGCATGGCGTTATCCACCGAACCGTCGCGCTCAATATCGCGCGCTGTCTCTCCGGCGATCTCCATAACGCGAATCAGGTTTTTGGTCGTATAGGGCTATTGAATGCATCGTAGGAAAGGCTCTGCGTCGCCACGTAATCGACAACGTCGGCAAAGCGCTGCTCGGCTTGGGCCGTCGTGTAGCCGTAGCTCATCATGCCGGCAACAACCGAGAGCGCTATCCCCAGCAGGGCGACAAGGAGCCATGCCCCTGTCGAACGATTGCCCCGCCCCTGAGCGGCGTGGTCGGGCGCATCGATCATGACAAGCCCTCCGTATTCAAAAATGGCGAAGGGTCATCAAAGTACTTTGACACCAGACGTTCCATGGTGCCATCGGCAAGCATTTCCCGGTAGGCACGGGTGAGTTTAACGTCGATGCCGCGCGTATCATTGATATCGAAAGCGGTGCCCAAACCAACCTCTAGCAGCGGCTCATCCAAAATGCGATACGTCACACCATAGTCTTTTTCGTAGGTGAGCAGCGAGGACTCATGCGCGGCGATGGCGTCGACCAGACCTTCGACGAGCGCCGGGTTCAGGTATGAGCGGTCCGAAAAGCAGTAGAGCTCTTTGATCTGCGGAACGTTTTCATTTGTATGATTGAGCAAAATGTCCTCGGGCTTGGTGGTGGACTGGACCGCCACGACCTTATCCTCAAGATCGGCAAGCGTGTAGATATCGCTCTGGGGATCGACCGCGACCACCTGGCGGCTCGCAAGGTACGGGCCGGCCCAACGATACTCGTTTTCGCGACCCGTCATGCTAAAGCTGCCCATGACGCAATCGAGCTCGCCGCTCGCCAGCAGCTCTTTCTTCTTTTCCCAATCGATCAGCTGGTACTTTGGCTTGTAACCAATGCGGGCCAAAGCCTCGGTCAATATCTCGACATCCAGGCCAACGATATCGCCGTACTCATCGGTATACACAAACGGTGGATAGAGGTCGCTGCCGACGTTGAGCGTCTTAAGGTTGTCGTCTTTGGCTTGTGAGGCGTCCAGACCTTCTAATGCAGACGTCGAGGCTCCGTCATTCGACCCGGAGCAGCCAGCTATCGCTACGACAAAGGCGCACGCTACCGCAAGCGCAACAAACAACGATATGGCAACCGAGCGACGGGGTCTTTTCATCGAGCTCCAGACGATCATGTTTACAGACTGAAATGGTAGAAAATAATAGCAAACAAAACCACACGAGTGCCCAATGGTTACAGACGTTTTACCATGCGGGGCCTTCCAGCCGACTTGGCAGAAGGCCCCGCATGCAGTGCTCACTTACCGTGCATTAAAAACGTAGTGGTCCAGGCGGTCGCACGCCTCCCTTACGCGCGAAAGCGGCAGCGCCAGATTCACGCGAATGTGGCAGGGCCCGTGGAACGGGCGGCCGTCCTGATACCCCACGCCCACGCGCGCCCCCTCGTCGAGCAGCCACTGAATATCGCGGCCATGCTCGCGGCACCACTCGGTGCAGTCCAGAAACACCATGTACGTGCCCTGCGGACGCGAATAGGACACGCCCTCAAAATGCTCGTCCACGTAATTGCAGAAGTACTCGATATTGCCGGCAAGCACCTGATTGAGCTCGTCCACCCACTCATAGCCCTGCGGCTGGTAGGCACCGATAAGCGCATGCATGGAGAGGACATTCATCTCGTTGTAGTGGGTCTTGTTGGACACGGCGCACACGCGGTCGCGCAGCGTCTCGTTATAGATGATGTGGTAGCTGCCGACCAGGCCCGCCAGGTTGAACGTCTTGCTGGGCGCGTAGAGGGCAACCGTGCGCATGCGGGCATCCTCGCTCACCGACTGCGTCGGGATATGCTTGTGGCCCGGCAGGATGATATCGGACCAAATCTCGTCCGAGATCACCACGCAATCGTGCTGACGATAGATGTCCATGGCGCGCTCGATCTCGTCACGCTCCCATACGCGGCCGCAGGGATTGTGCGGCGAGCAGAACACCGCGGCATGGATGTGGTTTTGAGCGAGCTTGCGCTCCATGTCCTCAAAGTCCATGCGCCACACGCCCTGATCATCGAGCTTAAGCGGGCTATGGACAATACGATAGCCCGCGGCCTCAATGGACTTGGTAAAGCCGATGTAGGTGGGGCTGTGGACCAGCACCGCATCGCCCGGCTGGACATACGCGCGCAGCGTCGACACGACACCGCCCAGCACGCCGTTTTCGTAACCGATATGTTCAGGGCGCAGACCCTCGACGCCATTGCGGCGACTCTGCCATTCGATGATGCGGTCGAAATACTCGGAGCGCGGATTGAAATAGCCAAACATGGGGTGCTGGGCACGCTGAATGATGTGTTCCTGGACCGTGGGCACCGTGGCGAAGTTCATGTCCGCCACCCACATGGGAATGCGATCGAAGCCCTCGTCGGGTGCGTTTGGAGCCATGCCGGGGATCTCACCCCAAGAATCAACGGCGATGGAGTCCATGCCGTGGCGGTCGATAAGCGAGCTAAAGTCGTATTTCATGCTGAGCTCCCGTGCAAAGTAGACTATTTCGATAGGCGTTATTGTCCACCAGCGTGGGCGGTTTTGGCATGGGGTTTGGCGTTGTTTTTGACGGATACGGACGGATGGTTAGTCCCGCGCGTCGTTGATGGCGGTTACCGTCAACCTGGCTCCGTCGACCGTAAACGATATGTCGAGCCCGGCGTAAGCCAAGTGGTAAACGCGGTTTGGCTCGTGCTTGCTGCCCGCGCGGCGCGGATCTTGGCGAAGGACCTCGACCAAGCCGGGGAGCTTTGCGGGCGGGACCATATCTTGCAGCGCTCGTGGGAACTCGACGTTGAGCTCTTGCCACGGAGCATCATCAATCCAGCCGCCGGTCGCATCCGGGTGGCAGTCCGCAAACGGAATGTAGGGCTTGATATCGTAGATGGGCGTGCCGTCGCGCAGATCGGCCCCCAGCACATGGATGATGGGACCATTGTCGGTGAGCTCGACGCGATCGAGCTTGACGCAGGTAAGCCCAATGGAATTAGGGCGAAACGGACTGCGCGTGGCAAACACGCCCACGCGCTCGGCTCCACCCAGGCGCGGCGGACGCACGGTCTTCGACCATTTTGCGTTGGTACCGGACCTGTCCTGCGTTTTGGCATCGGCAGCTATGTCCTTAGCCGTGCCGCCGGGCGTTCCGTTTTCGAAGCGCCACAGCAGCCACAGGTGAGAGAAGGAGTCCAGACCCTCAACCGCTGCGTTGGAGGCAAATTCCGGTTCAAAGACGATGCGCCCCTGCAGATGAGGCGCCAAAAAGCTGTTGCGTGGAATGCCGAACTTCTGCGGCAGGTCGGTATGTATGTGTGCGATAGGTTCCATGCCGGTCATTGTACGGCATGGAGGTGTGGGGCGTTGCGCGCAATTCTTCGCCGCGGTCCCCGTCGTGCAACCAACGGTTGCTTGGAAGGGCACCTGCTGCCGCGTATGCTTAAGCCATCAACCTAGCAGAAAGGAGCCGCTATGGCCTTTGCAGAAAAGCTCATCGCCGTTCGTCGCGCCCATCACCTTACCCAGGAACAGCTCGCCGCCAAACTCTTTGTCACGCGCCAAGCCGTCAGCCGTTGGGAGCGCGACGAGGTCACCCCGGGCATCGACATGATGAAGCTCATTGCCGCCGTAACCGGAGAGCCGTTGTCCCACCTGCTCGAAATGCCCGAGCATTATTGCCAGAGCTGCGGCATGATACTCACGCCCGACGACTGCGGCACCGATGCCACGGGCGCCACGACCGACCATTACTGCAAGTGGTGCTACAACCACGGTAAGTACACCTACGACACCACCATGGAGGCGATGATCGAGGATTGCGCCCCGCGGCTGGCGCAAAACACCGGCATGTCGCTCGACGAAGCCGTCTCGCTCATGGGCGCCGTCCTGCCGCAACTGGAGCGCTGGCGCACCGTGCAGGAAAACGAGAAGTGCTACGGCGCCGAAGCGCGGGCACGCTATGGCGATGAGGCTATCGATGCAGCAAATGAAGCGCTGCTGGACATGGACCCCGAGACATGGAACGACATGAAGGAACTTGAACGCGCTGTTCTGGGCCAACTTTCGATTGCCATGGGCGACGGCGATGCGGACGGAAGCGAGGCTCGCAAGCTTGTCGCGATGCATCGTCGCTGGATTGCTCTCAACTGGGGACGCGAACCCCAGAATGAAGCGTACCTGGGTCTCGCCCACGGTTATCTTGCCGACCAGCGCTTTGTTGACTACTACGACAAGCCCTGCGGCACCGGAGCCACGGCGTTTCTGGTCCAGGCGATCGAGTCGTCGTTGGCGCGCGCATAGACCGTGGCGGCTTTGGGTATCTCAATCGAAACCGCAACCGATTGGAGACCTATGGCTACTGATCACGAGCTCGCTCTGTACGTTATGACCGGCTGCCCGTACTGCATAAAGGTCAAGCGCTTTTTGGCCGATAACGGCGTGACCATTCCCGAACGCAATATCTCGACCGATTCCGATGCCGAACAGACACTTATCGCCGTCGGCGGAAAACGCCAGGTTCCCTGCCTGTTCATTGACGGAGAGCCGCTTTACGAGTCGGGCGACATCATCGCGTGGGCACGGGAGAACCTGCTCTAGTGCAACACAGCCATTGGGGACGTTCTTAAATGACTAGTCGTTAAAGAACGTCCCCAACGACCAACTAGCCGTGGAAGCGGGCTATGGGTGCAAGTGGCTGCTCGCGAAAGACGCGATCGACGGCGGCACGGTATTCGTCGACCTTTTTGGTCTTACGTACGAGCTTGTGAACGGTAGCGGGGTCGGCAAAAGCGCACCTGGCGTAGAACCACCACTCCTTCATGCGAAAGACCGCATTGCCGCCAATCTCTTCTGCATAGGCCGCGAACAGCGTGTCGTGGAAACGCTGCAGCTCGGCTGCTGTGGCAGCAGGACCGCCGTTGACCATACGAGCCAGAGCGGGGTTCGCGAGCAGGCCGCGCCCCAGCATCACATGGCGTGTGCCGGGATAGGCCTCCACCAGCGCATCCATATCCTCAAGATCAAAAATGTCGCCGTTGTAGGCGACCGGAAACGGCGCACGCTCCAGCGTCTCGCCATAAAACTCCTTGCGCGGCGAGCCCGTATAGCGGTCCTTTTGCACGCGCGGGTGCACAATCAGCTCTGCCAGCGGCATACGGCAATACAGATCGAGCACGCGCTCGTATTCGTCGTCGCCCTCCAGCCCCAGCCTGGTCTTTACCGACACCGGCAACGGCGACCGCCCGCACACATCGCTCAAGAACACTTCGAGCTCGTCCAAGTGGCGCAAAAAGCCCGAGCCCTTGCCCTTGGCGACAACCGTCCCCGAGGGGCAACCCAAGTTGAGATTGACCTCGCGATAGCCCATGTCGGCGAGCACCTGTGCCGCCCACACAAACTCGTCCGCGTTCTTGGACATCAGTTGAGGCACCACATTGAGCCCCTGGTTGTTGGCAGGATCGATCTCCTTAAACGCCTTGCCACCAAAACGGTTGCCAACCCGCGGCGGCGGCAAAAAAGGCGTGTAATAGCAATCGAGCGCACCGAAGCACTCCGCATGCACGCGACGGAACACATGCCCGGTAATCCCCTCCATGGGGGCAAGCGAAAGAATCATCTACTCTTCTCTCATATCAACGAACGTGACAAAGGAACCGCCCTTTTGTCACATTATTCGGAGCGCAGGGCTTCCACGGGGTCCTTTTTGGATGCGCTGCGGGCCGGCAGCAGGCCGGCAACGACCGTCAGCAACACAGAAATTGCAATGAGCACCAGCGCATCCTGCACGGGCAGACTCATTAGGTTGGGGACCTGTTTGACCGCAAGCGCCCAAGCATTGACCGGGAAGCTCACGGCCACCACGACGACAACAGCAAAGACGCCGGCGATGAGGCCCTCGATAAAGGTCTCGGCGTTAAACACGTTGGCCACGTTGCGCTTTGACGCGCCGATCGCGCGCAGGATGCCAATCTCCTTTTTGCGCTCCAGCACGCTGATATAGGTGATGATGCCGATCATGATGGAGCTCACCACCAGGCTGATACTCACGAATGCGATGAGCACCAAGCTGATGGTGTTCACAATGTCGGTCACCGAACCCATGATGATGCCCATGTAGTCGGTGTACGAAATTGCCCGATCATCGTGGCCAGCGGCTTTGACCTGCTTGTTGTACGCATCGATGTGATCGAGTACGCGCTCCTTGGCCTCAAAGTCGCGCGGGAAAATCTTGACTGAGATGGGGTCCGCCTCGTCCGCATAACCCAGTGTGGTCAGGTTGTTGTCATAGGTAAGCTGCGATGCCTTGGCATAACTCATCATGAGCGAACTCAGATCCTCGGCGTCCATGTTGAAATGGATGGCACGAGCAAAGGCGCTCGCATCCACT
>CABUZD010000068.1 GCA_902495945.1 uncultured Collinsella sp. | reverse complement strand
AGCACCATCCAGCCAATGCGATAGCCCGCGATCATGTGCGACTTGGAAAGGCCGCTAAAGGTGACACAGGGCAGATCGGGAGCGAGCGAGGCAATCGAGACGTGCTCATAGCCGTCCATGCACAGGCGGTCGTAGATCTCGTCTGCAAAAATCATGAGCTGGTGCCTGCGCGCAACCTCAACGATGCCCTCGAGCACCTCACGCGGGTAAACGGAGCCCGTGGGGTTGTTGGGGTTGATGATGACGAGGGCCTTGGTCGCGCTCGTGATCTTGGACTCCATATCCTGCAGATCGGGATACCAATCGGCCTGCTCGTCGCACAGGTAGTGCACAGGATGGCCGCCGGCAAGGGTCGCGCACGCCGTCCAGAGCGGGTAGTCGGGGCTGGGGATCAGGATCTCATCGCCGTTGTCGAGCCGCGCGTTCATCGAAAGCTGAATGAGCTCGGACACGCCGTTGCCCGTGTAGATGTGCTCCATCTGAACGTTGGGCAGGCCTTTGATCTGCGAGTACTGCATGATTGCCTTGCGCGCGGAGAACAGACCGCGCGAGTTGGAATAGCCTTCGCAGTCGGGCAGCTGCTGGCGCATGTCCTTGATGACCTCGTCGGGCGTGCGGAAACCGAAGGGCGCCGGGTTGCCGATATTGAGCTTGAGGATGCGCTCGCCCTCGTCCTCCATACGGGCAGCCTCGTCGACGACGGGACCGCGCACGTCATACAGGACGTTATCAAGCTTGGTGGATTTAGAAAAAGTACGCATGGTGGTGCTCCTTGGAATTTGAGCTGAGGGATGGGGTTCGGGCTTGGAAACGTTACGGGGCGATGATGCCTCGTCTTGATCGGCGCTACCGGCAAGCAGCCAGGTAACATCGACCTCCAAAATGCGAGCGAGCAGCTCTGCCACATCGCGCCGCGGGATCGTCTTGCCGCTCACATATTGGCTCATCTGACTCTTGCCGAGTTTTTTACCGAGCATCTCCGATGCGCGGATTACGTCCGACTGGCGAACGTCGCGATCGGACATAGTCTGTCGCAGGCGATCGCTAAACGTCTCTTGGGCCACAGGAACCTCCTTGCTGGCAAAGTTCAATTTATAGAACACGAATTGAACCAGGGTTCAATTTAGGCAGCAGTATAACGCGGCACCTCATTCGAAAGTTCAATTTCATAAGAAAATGTACCGAACCCCGAGGATTGTCCCACAGTGGACAACAGGTACGCGCCTTTAGAGGTATTCAAGGAAACGAGCGGCGGCAAGCGAAACGTCAGCCGTGCGATATATCGCATTGATCTGCCGATGGGGATGCCCCTCGAGCGGACGCACGGCAACATCGAACTGACAGCGGCGCAAGATGAGCGCGGGAAGAATGCTCACACCCAAGCCATCCTCGACCATAGCCATAATCGCATAGTCATCCCAAGTCGACAGTTTTGAGCGCACTGCCAGCCCCGCCCGACGAAACAGCGGCGTAATCTCGTCATCGGTGCCGCGTTCCAGCAGAATAAACTGCTCGTTGGCCAAATCGGCAAGGGAAACGACCTCCGCGGTGGCAAGCGAGGAGTCCGCTGGCACCACGGCCATCAGCTCGTCTTGCACCAACGGCCGCGACGCTATGCCGGCGCCGCGTGGTTCGCGCGGAATAAAGCCCAGGTCGCAGCGGCCTTCCGCCACCCATTGCTCAATCTCGGAGTAATCACCCATCAGCAGCTCGTAATCGACGTCCGGGTGATCGGCGCGAAAGTGCGCAATCACCGGCGGCAGCACGTGGGTCGCCACACTCGAAAACGTACCGATGCAGATTTTGCCGCGCATGAGCCCACGCATCTCATCCACCCGTCGCTGCAAGCGAGTGAATTCCTCACAGAGCGCCTCGACCGCCGGCATAACTTGCCGCCCGTCGGCAGAAAGCACTACGCCCTCGCGGCTTCTATCGAGAACTTTAAAGCCCCAGTCGGCCTCAAGATCGGCCACCATACGGCTCACGCCCGACTGTGAATAGCTCAGCCGCTCGGCGGCGCGCGTAAAACTGCCGGCGCGCACGGTCTCCAGCAGCACCTGCATCTTTTGAACATTCGTTTCCACGGCACCCCTCCACCTATGCATGAGCTTTTGTCATGTTATCTATGCATTATATTCGCTTTTCTTCTATATCCAGTTCACCCATAGTGAACATGCACGGATATAGAGGGGATGTCAGCGCATGAACAACGGACTGCTTACGTACTTAGCAGCATTGCTATTGTTTGGCTCCAACGGCATCATCGCCGCTGCCATCGCGCTGCCGAGCTCCGATATCGTGCTACTACGCACGTTTTTGGGCGCACTCTCGCTTGTCACCATCCTCGTCATCACCCAACGCCATAAGCTGCAGGCGCCATCTCGCCCCCGCGAAGCCGCAGCCCTCCTCCTCTCGGGAGCCGCGCTGGGCGCCAGCTGGATTTTTCTGTTCCGCGCCTACCAGACGATCGGCGTCGGCGTATCCTCGCTGCTGTACTACTGCGGCCCCATCATTGTCATGGCACTCTCCCCGCTCATCTTTGGCGAAAAGCTGACCGGCGGCAAAATCGCCGGGTTTATCGCCGTCGCCTGCGGCGCTTTTCTCATTGCAGCGCAAGGTCTAGGCGGCAATATGCCCATTGCGGGTATCGCCTGCGGCATCGCCTCGGCATTTTGCTATGCGCTGATGGTCATCGCTAGCAAAGGCGCGCCACACATCGAGGGCCTCGAGAACTCCGCGCTCCAGGTGAGCGCCGCCTTTGTGACCGCGCTGGTCCTCACGCTCATCACGCAGGGCGCCCCCTCGTTCCTGTTCGCCGGCGTCGCCGCCAGTATTGATTGGCGCGCCGTCGTCATGCTCGGCGTCGTCAACACCGGCGTCGGTTGCCTGCTCTACTTTAGCGCTGTCGCCAAGCTGCCCGTCCAGACCGTCGCGGTCGTCGGCTACCTCGAGCCGCTTTCGGCGGTCGTGTTCTCGGCCGTCCTTTTGGGCGAAGCCATAACACCGGTCCGTCTGATGGGCGCCGCGCTTATCATCGGCGGCGCGATCTTTTGCGAACTCGCCGGCAAACGCGCAAACGCCAAAGCCGATATCGCTCAAGCAGCACGTGCTTAATAGCCCCCGCTTTGAAATGCTGCCTGCGTATATGAATAATCCCCATCTGGGGATTATTGTCTAAAGCTAACCAATGTGCCAAACTGCTCTTGTATGTATAAAGACGGCATAAAGGTTATCTGTCCTAGACAGATAACCGGATGTCCAAGGGAGTCCACGTGGCACACAACAAACTGGAGGCAAGCCCCCAAGATCAGCGTGGTCAAGGCGGGCATGGAGCCATTCCCCTCTCCGCTGGCATGCTGCTCGTTACGCTCGGCGTCGTCTACGGCGACATCGGCACGAGCCCCATGTACACCATGAAATCAATCGTCGCCAACAACGGCGGCATCGGTACCGTCAGCGAGGACATGATCTTAGGAGCGCTTTCGCTCGTCATCTGGACCATGACGCTCGTGACCACGGTCAAGTACGTGGTAATCGCCATGAAGGCCGATAACCACAACGAGGGCGGCATCTTCGCCCTGTTTAGCTTGGTGCGCAAAGTGGCGCCGTGGCTGATCCTTCCCGCCATGATCGGCGGCGCGGCGCTGCTCGCCGACGGCATCCTCACCCCCGCCGTCACGGTCACCACGGCCATCGAGGGCTTGCGCACTATCGAGTGGGGCCATGCGCTTTTGGGCGACGGCCAGACCAACGTCATCATCATCACCATCATCATTATCTGCGGCCTGTTTGCCATGCAGCGCGCCGGCACTTCGTCGATCGGCAAGCTGTTCGGCCCGCTCATGACGCTGTGGTTCCTGTTCTTGGCTGGCGCCGGCCTGTTCAACATGCTCGGCAACCTGTCCATCCTACGCGCACTCAACCCCATCCGCGGCATCATGTTCCTGTTCTCGCCCATCAACCACTCGGGCATCATGGTGCTCGGCTTCGTCTTTCTGTCGACGACCGGCGCCGAGGCCCTCTACTCGGATATGGGCCACGTGGGCAAGGCAAACATCTATGCATCCTGGCCGTTTGTTAAGGCGGCCCTTATCCTCAACTATCTGGGTCAAGGAGCTTGGCTGCTCGCCAATAACTCCAACCCCCAGATGCTCGCGATGGATATCGTCAACCCGTTCTATATGATGCTCCCCGAGCCCCTGCGCCCCTTTGCCATCGTGCTTTCGGCCGTGGCGGCCATCATCGCCTCGCAGGCGCTCATCACCGGCTCGTTCTCGTTGGTTTCGGAGGCAACGCGCCTCAACCTTATGCCGCATCTGCGCATCCACTACCCCAGCGACACCAAGGGCCAACTCTATATTCCGCTCGTCAACAACATCATGTGGGTCGGCTGTATCTTCATCGTGCTGCTGTTCCAAAACTCCGAGCGCATGGAGAGCGCCTACGGCCTCGCCATTACCGTGACCATGCTCATGACCACGACGCTTTTGACGAGCTACATCGCCGGCATCCTCAAGCACAAGCTGGGCGCCTGCGTCTTCGCCCTGCTCTTCGGTGCCATTGAGCTGTGCTTCTTTGCCTCGTGCCTCACCATGTTCTTTGACGGCGGCTACGTCATGATCTTCCTGGCCGCGCTGCTGTTTGGCCTTATGTATGTGTGGCGCCGCGGCACCGCCATCGAGCGCACGCAGACGATCCTGCTGCCCGTCTCCAAGTACATTGACCAGCTCGGCCGCCTGCGCAACGACGAGACCTACCCCGTGCTCGCCGACAATCTGGTGTTCCTCACCAACAGCCCCGACCCGCTCACGCTCGACCGCGATGTGCTCTATTCCATCTTGGATAAGCATCCCAAGCGCGCCAAGGCATACTGGTTCATCAACGTGCACGTTACCGACGAGCCCTATACGCACGAGTATTCCGTCGAGACCTTTGGCACGGACTTTTTGTTCCGCGTGCGCTTGGACCTGGGCTTTAAGGTCAACCAGCGCATCAATGCCTACCTGCGCCAGATTGTTGGCGACTTGATGGCATCGGGCGAGCTGCCGCCGCAGCATCACACCTACTCCATCTACGAGACGCGCGGCAACGTGGGCGACTTCCGTTTTTGCATGCTGCGCAAGATGCTTGCCCCCGAAACGGACATCAACCGCAACGACCACCGCGTCATGGCCATCAAGTACGCCGTCCGCCGCGCCTGCGGAAGCCCGGCACGCTGGTACGGTCTTGAGAACTCGGCCATCATCATCGAGTACGTGCCGCTGTTTGCCCGCATGCGCCCGGCCGTTAAGCTCGTACGCACCCAGGTGCCGCTCGAGGTTCAGATCGAAGAGGCCGAGGAAATGGAAGTCGATATCTTCTCGGACGACCTGGTCAACGGCAACGAAGCCGGTAGGAACATGAACGTCGACCCCACCGAGTTACTCGAGAGCGTCGCCGATACGCCCGAACAGCAACTCGACGGACTCGAGAGCACCCAGTTCAACGACGCCAACTTCTAACACGCCACCAGCCATTGACGACAACGGCCTCGCATCTCATAAGAGGTGCGAGGCCGTTTTATGTCGCAACGGACCAGTGAGCTACGAACGACGCGGCTCGGGAACCACGAGCCTATCGGGGCTCGCGCCCTCGGCATCCATCAGGCTCACGTAGCGAATCGACGGATCCCCATACATCGCGTAGTAATAATTGCCCGTGCGCGCGCTAAAGCATCCGGTGTAGATAGTCTTCTCGAACTTGCCATCGCCCATCCTGGAAGCTCCCTCGATCATCACCACGCCCTCGAGCGAGCGGAACATGCGAATGACGTTTTCGGTCTCGCTCTCCTTTTGTGGGTAATTGGCATTGAGGTACGCCGCCTTTACAAAACGGCTCGGCGAATAGCAATCGCCCGGAATGCCGCGCATGCCGGCACCGGCTCCATAGGGCTTAAGCTCGGCGCCACGCCATGTCGCCGTCTGCGGAAAATCGCTTGTGGCCGTGATATAGGTGCGCAGGTTTTCCATGTGCCACGGGAAGGTGGGCTGATTGGCAAGGGTGTCGACCGGATTGTCGTATACATGCAGGCCGTCAGCCATCATCTCGACCACGATGCTGCGCTGGCTGTCGCCGATAATCCAATGGAGCAGCGACACGCCCAGCCCCTCTCCGGCAGATTTGGCGACAATCACCGTGTCGCGCAGCGCGGCCTCGACCTCATCGACCGTCGAGAACGTCGCTGCCACCCACAGGGGAAACTCATAGGCCGCGATATTGTTCTTGCCGTCGACAGGGCCCTCGGCATACTCGGCATAACCCGGGAAATTGAGACCCGCCACGGCGAGGCCCGCATCGTTGCCGCAGTCGAAGAACATAGGGTAGTTCTCGTAATCGATGCACATGCCGATTACCGCGTGCGCCGCCGACGCATCGTCGATAAACGAATACGGAACGTGGAACCCGCGCGGCATCACGCGAACCTGTTGGCCGTAGTCAAAGCTCCAGTCTAGGTTGCGGCCTAGATACATGTGACCAGAATTATCGGTAAATCGAATGCTCGTACACATAGCGCCTCCTAGCTTTACGTTCCTGCTAAGGTTATTGTCTCCAAACAAAAAGGCGCTAAACACAAAAGCCCGGACATGACAACAATGTCACGTCCGGACCAAAAGAGACGAAGTGCGGTGCTGTAAGAGACGAAGTGCGGTGCTGTAGTCACCCTAGACAAGTTTGCCTTGGCAGTGATCGATCATATGCTGGATCATCTGCGCCTCAAAGCCCGCGTAGTCGCGGCGGCACTCCTTCATCTTGCCGTCGACGATCTGGTCAAAGGCAACCTTGCACTTGATGTAGCGCGTGGACTTGGTGACCTCCTCGTGCGTCAGGCAGCTCTCCTCCATCTTGCTGGCGCCCAAGCCAAACACCAGACGGGGGTTGTAAAGCACGTGGGGCTCACCGGCGTCGTCTAGATAGACGCAGACCTTCTTGGTGACGCCGATCTGGTTGGCGGCCAAGCAGCCGGCATCATCGAGCGACTTGATGGTATCAATCAGATCCTGAGCGACCGACTCGTCCTCGACAGTCGCAACCTCGCAACGCTGAGACAGGATAGCCTCGTCGCGGCAGAGCTCTTTAATCATACGTTCCTCCATAGGGGTCGTTGTAACCGCTTAAGTATACGGTACCTACACAATTTCATGCGAAAGATACCGCCCGTCCGTTACAAACCGCCGAACATCAACATGTGAGGAACACCAACTTCACAAAGGCGATATAGTGGGTGAGTTCGTGTCAATCGGCCTAAACTCGGGGTCGAACAAGGAAAGGGTATGCATGGACGAACTATTTCACGTCAGTGAGCGCAAGTCCACAATCGGGACCGAACTTCGCGCTGGACTGACAACATTCCTGGCGATGGCCTACATCATCGCCGTCAACCCCGCAGTGCTCTCGGGCGCTGGCATCGATGCGGGAGCGCTCGCCTGCGCCACCTGCCTGGGCGCCGGCATCATGACCATCTGCATGGGCATCTTCGCCAACCGCCCGCTCGCCTGCGCGTCGGGCTTAGGCGTCAACGCGATGATCGCTGGAATCACCACCACCGTCTGCGGCGGTGACTGGCACGTGGCCATGAGCGTCATCTTCCTTGAGGGCGTCGTCATCTTGCTGCTCGTGCTTTGTGGCCTGCGCGAGGCCATCATGGACGCCATCCCGGTTGTCCTGCGTCACGCCATCTCGGTGGGTCTGGGCCTGTTCATCGCCATGATTGGCCTGTGCGATGCCGGCATTATCACCGCTGGCGCCGGTACACTCGTCGGTCTGGGCGACATCACCTCCCCCACCTTCATCGTCGGCATCATCTCCATCCTGGTGACAGTCGCCCTCGCCTGCCGCAACGTCCCCGGCTCGCTGCTCATCGGCATCGTCGTCGCCGTCATCGCCGGTATCCCCCTAGGTGTGACCCATGCTCCGACCGGTATCATCGCCCCGCTCGACTTCTCGAGCATCGGTGGCCCCATCGCCGACGCCGGCGGCGTGCCCGCCATCGTCAAGGTCCTTACCGACCCCACGCTCCTCGTTATCTCGTTCTCGCTGCTCATGAGCGACTTCTTCGACACCATGGGCACCGCGATGGCCGTGGCCAAGCAGGGCGAGTTCCTCACCGACGACGGCAACGTCGAGAATATCAAAGAGATCCTGATCGTCGACTCCGCCGCCGCCGCTGTGGGCGGTTTCATGGGCGTCTCCTCCATCACCACCTTCGTCGAGTCCACCTCTGGCGCCGCCGACGGTGGCCGCACGGGCCGCACCTCCGTCACCACCGGCGTGCTGTTCATTCTCGCCGCGTTCTTCTCCCCCATCGTCACCATCGTTTCCAGCGCCGCCACCTGCGGTGCTCTGGTCTACGTCGGCTACCTCATGATGAGCGAAGCCTCCGAGATCGACTGGTCCGACGTGTCGCAGGGTTTCCCGGCGTTCATGATTGTCGCCGGCGTGCCCTTCACCTACTCCATCTCTGCCGGCATTGGCCTGGGCTTTATCGCCTACGTGATCGTCGCGCTCTTTAAGGGCGAGGCCTCCAAGATCAAGCCGCTCATGTGGATCGCAGCCCTTGCCTTCCTCGTCTACTTCTTCGTGGCGTAACGGCATAGTCTGCTAAAGCAAAACAACAAGGCGCGGAATCGCATCGAGCGGCTCCGCGCCTTTCTTTTAGCGTCTGCCCCCGTGCCAGCGTGCGACAATTGAGGCTGTCAATATCACAACACCGAGAGAAGCCTGCCTTGGAAGCGCATCAGAAGCAGATAACCGTTTATTCAGAGTGTGTAGAAGGCGCGCCCGTCATCTACCTCCCCGTGGTTATGGGCGACGGTAGTGAAGTCTACGAGCGCTGCCGAGAGCTCGACTGCCCGCCATTCACCCTTGTCGCCATCGGAGGACTCGATTGGAATCGCGAGTTGAGCCCCTGGGAATGCGACGGAACTATACGAGATGCCGAGCCCTTTGACGGACAGGCTGCTGGTTTTCTTGACGAGTTGTTGAAGCAGATAATCCCCCAGGCCGAATCATCGCTCCCGCAACCGCCCATCTGGCGCGGCGTTGTCGGCTATTCGTTGGCGGGTCTTTTTGCACTGTGGGCACTTTGGCAAACAGATGTCTTTGAGCGCGCGGCGAGTGCATCGGGGT
>CABUZD010000067.1 GCA_902495945.1 uncultured Collinsella sp. | reverse complement strand
CCGCGCGTCCCCGCGCGGGGCCGGTGGGGCATTTTTGCCCCACCGGCCCCGTCTTCGCACTATTCCGGTTTGGTTTCTACCGTGGGAGTCTTGTCCGCTGCGACTGGAGTACGGGCGGTGTCCATACTCAGGCAGTGTTTGGGGCAGCTTTCGATGCACTCGCCGCACACCACGCAGGCATACGGGTCGATCGACCAGGTACCGCCTTTGCGATCGACCGCGAGCGCGC
This sequence comes from uncultured Collinsella sp., assembly GCA_902495945.1. Lineage (GTDB taxonomy): Bacteria > Actinomycetota > Coriobacteriia > Coriobacteriales > Coriobacteriaceae > Collinsella. Next base: position 9,120 of record CABUZD010000067.1, on the reverse strand, counting down.
CCGCCGGGCAACGGCGCGCGCACATGCCGCAGCAGATGCACACGTCCATGTCATTGACGATATGCCCGCGCAGGCGCTCGGGCGCCGCCAGCTTCTCCTGCGGATAGCACACCGTGACCGGCTGCTTGACCATAGCGCCCAAGGCCGTCTTGGCAAATGTCAGCAAACTCATGCCGCGCCTACCTTTCCGTGCAGCTAATGCAGGGGTCGATGGTCAGGATAATCATGGGTACGTTGGCAAGGAGCACGCCCTGCAGCGCATGCGTCAGACCCGCCAGGTTTTGCGACGTCGGCGTGCGCACGCGAAAACGGTCCAGGTTCTTGGTGCCGTTGCCGCGCACATAGTAGTACGCCTCGCCGCGCGGCTGCTCAATCACAACCTCGCCGCGGGCGCCGTCTGCCGGCGTGAGCTTGGTGCGCCCGCCGATGCCGTCGTGCGGAATCTTGCCCACAAGCTCCTTGATGATGTCCATGGCCTGCGTGACCTCGGCGCAACGGACCCGGCAGCGGGCGTAGCAGTCGCCGTCGGTGGCAACGATGGGCTCAAACGCGGCCAGGTCCGCATAGGCACCGTCGCCAAACATGCGCACGTCGTAGTCCACGCCCGAGGCGCGCCCAAACGGACCGACCATCGACAGATTCAGCGCGTCCTTCTTGCTGATCACGCCTACGCCATGCAAGCGCTCGCCGCAGCTATTGTCGTCCAAAAACGTATGCACCAGGGCCTCGTAGTCGGGACGCATGGCATCGAGCGTCTGGACAATGCCTGCCAGCTCGGAGTCCTCGATGTCGTGCTTAAGGCCGCCGATCTCGTTAATCGACAGAATCACGCGGCCACCGCACGTGCTCTCAAAGATCTTGAGAATCTGCTCGCGCAGGGTCCACGAACGATAGAACAGCGCCTCGAAGCCAAAGGCATCGGCGAGCAGGCCCAGCCACAGCAGGTGCGAGTGAATGCGCGAAAGCTCGTGCAAAATGGTGCGGATGTACTGCACGCGGCCGGGCACCTCGATGTCGAGCATGCGCTCGCAGGCGCTGGCATAGCCGCAGCTGTGGCCCACGGCGCAGATGCCGCAGATGCGCTCGGCGATGTAGCCAAACTGATGCATGTCGCGCTTTTCGGTGAGTTTCTCGAGCCCGCGGTGCACAAAGCCGATCTGCGGAATTGCCTCGATGACGCGGTCGTCATCGATCACCAGGTCCAGATGAAGCGGCTCGGGCAGCACCGGGTGCTGCGGGCCAAACGGAATAACGGAGCGATGTGCCATGGACCTTACGCCTCCTTTTTCTGCTTGTCGCGGGCAGCCTTGGCGGCAAGCGCCGCGCGGACCTTGGCCGCTTTTTCGGGATCCATGGCGGCGAGCTTTGCTTCCAGCTCGGCGGCCTTGAGCGCGGCCTTGGCAGCAGCTTCATCGCGCTGAGCATCGGAGCCGGCAGCCGCAGCGGGCTGAGCGACGGCAGCGCCCGCAGCATCGCCGGCACCTGCGGCGCCCTCCCCTGCAGCAGCCGCAGCCGTGGCGGCCTTCTCGGCCGCGGCTTTGCGCGCCTTGGCCTCGGCGGCGGCACGGACCTTCATGGCCTTCTCGCGCGCAGCCTTCACCTCGGGCGTGATCACACTCATGGGCTCGGCAGTCGAGACCTGGTAGAAAAAGCCCTTAAAGTCAATCTGCATGTCGGTGATGGCAAGACCAAATAGGTCGTGGGCCTCATTTTCAAACGGGAATACCGCCGGATAATACGAGCTGATGGACGGAATCTCCTGGTACTGGTCGATACCCTCAACCACCAGGTTCTCGATCGCATAGCTGCCGTCCTGCGCAATCTGCTCCTGAGCAACACGAACGTTGATAAACGTATAGACCAGGCGATACGTGCCGTCGTCGACGTTGCGCTCGGCGTGCATTTGCACAAAGCGCGCGCCGACGCCCTTGAGCGCCTGGACATGCGACAGGAGCTCGTCGATCCCGACGGTGGTATAGATAGCCTTTTGCATTACTCGGCCTCCTTTGCAGCGGCGGGCGCGGCGGACCTGGTGGACACGTTGGCCTCGACACCGTCACCGGCACCATCAGCCCCGGCCCCCGCAGCCACAAACCCGTCCTCGCCCAGCTCAACGCCACCGTCCCAGGTTGCGGCACCGCCCACGGTGAGCGGATCGCCACCGGCGCGCATCACGGCCTCTTTCTGGTCCAGGATGCCGCACGCCTCCACGATGGCATCGATCACGGTCTCGGGGCGAATGGCGCACCCGGGCGCGTACACATCCACGGGAATCGCGCGGTCCACGCCGCCGATCACGTTGTAGGCATCGCGGAACACGCCGCCCGAACACGCGCAGATGCCGCAGGCCACCACGCACTTGGGCTCGAGCATCTGGTTGTAGATCTGGCGCACGACGGGCAGGTTCTGGGCATTGACCGACCCCGTCACCAAAAAGATATCCGCATGCTTGGGGTTGCCGGTGTTGACCACGCCAAAGCGCTCCGCATCGAACAGCGGCGTGAGCGAGGCCAGCACCTCGATATCGCATCCGTTGCAACTCGAACCGTCGTAATGAATAACCCACGGCGAGCGCGACATTTTATGATCCATGGATGCCGCCTCCTAAATAAACACGTCGACGAGGATGGGCATAAGGTTGAGCAGGCCAAACACCAGCGCCACGCCCCATCCGAGCCTAAAGCAGCTGCGCCAGGTGCTGCGTGCGAAGGTATTGTCGATCAGGACCTCGACAAAATACGTCGCGGCCATCACGACCAGGGCTACAACCCAGCTCACGGGGTTGTCCCAGACAAAGAACATGCCCACCCACATCAAAAACAGCACGGTCTCGCACCAGTGCATAAGGGTCATCTTGGCCAGCGTGCCGCCGCTCATCTCGGTGGCGACGCCCTGGACGATCTCCTGATGCGCATGATGCGAGTACGAAAGGTCAAACGGCGACTTGCGCAGCTTGATGGTAAGCACCGCGAGCAACGCGAGGAAAATGGGCGCGCTGTGCACGATGATGGGGACCGACTGCCCCGTCACGGCGATGGAATCAAAGCTGTCGGTGGCAAGGTACAGGCCCACGCTCATCAGCAAAACGGCGGGCTCGTAACTCATAACCTGCAGTAACTCACGATCGGCGCCAACCTGGGCAAACGGGCTTTGCGTCGAGGCGGACGCCAGCACCACAAAGATCGCGGCGAGCGTCACCATAAAAGCGCACAGTAGCGTGTTAGAGCCCGACACAAAGATGCCGCCGCCCACCACGGTAAAGATGAGCGCGCACGCCATATAGGTATCGTCCATGGTGTTTACGCTGGCGGGGGCCTTGCGCAGCAGCTTGGCAACGTCGTAGAAGGGCTGCAGCAGGCGCGGGCCCACGCGGCCCTGCATGCGGGCGGACAGCTTGCGGTCGATGCCGTCGATCATGCCACCCACAAGCGGCGCCAGCAGGGCAAACGCCACGGTGCCAATAAAAATGCCCACGACACCCGAACCTTCAAAATACTTGCCGCGCAGCACCGAGGGCGCACTCATGGCAAGTCTCTCGGGCCCAATCCATGCGCAACACAGCAGCGCAAACAAGATAATGCTGCAGCACACGACGCTACCCGCGGGGCCAATACGCTTCTCGCCAAGGGCGTCCTCCGAGTACCAATTGCGCTTTTCGGCCTTTACCTCGTGTCCCATCGAGCCGCGGAAATGGCGATATTTGTCGGTTCCCACACCCGAAAGATATACGTTTACATGCGGTTTGTTGCTCACGCGGAATGAAGTCAGCAACACCACGGCAATAAAAGCCACGATAACCACCATCAGATACATGGCGTCCTTGCCAATAACGTACGGCACGCGGCCAAACACCATGGCCAAGTAAGGCGACACCAGACCGCTCGAGATAACCGGGAACGCCACGCAGCACAGAATAAGCAGCGCGGCGATGGTGTTGAGGGCCATCCATTCGGTCTTATGGACATTGACCTCAACGTTTTGAGCCGTGGGGTCGACGCCCGAAAGCTTGGCAAGCCACTTGCCCCAGAAGAAGAACGTCGCGGCCGAGCCAAAGGCAAGCACCATGATCATGAGCACGTTGCCGGTCTGCGCGAACGCCACCAGGGCGCCCCACTTGGACACGAGCATGCCAAACGGCGCCACAAACATGCCCATGATGCCCAGCATCATCAGGCGCGTCAGGTGCGGCATGCGGCTGAACATGCCGTCCATGTCCTCGATATCGCGGCTGCCGATATGATGCTCGGCCGTGCCCACGCACAGGAACAGCAGCGACTTGGCCACCGTGTGGAACAGGATCAGGAAGATGGCCGCCCATACGGCCTCGGGCGCGCCGACACCCAGGCAGGCACTAATGAGGCCCAAGTTGGAAATGGTGGAGTACGCGAGCACGCGTTTGGCGTTGCTCTGCGAGATGGCCATGAGGGCAGCGAGCAAAAACGTGATGGCACCCACACTCGTGACCATAAAGCCGGTCACAGGATAGATGGCATAGAGCGGGCTCAGCTTGACCATCAGGAACACGCCGGCTTTGACCATGGTTGACGAGTGCAGCAGGGCGCTCGTGGGCGTGGGGGCAACCATGGCACCCAACAGCCAAGTGTGGAACGGCATCTGTGCGGCCTTGGTGAGCGCGGCGAGCGACAACAGGATGACCGGCATCACCAGCAGCGCTGATTGCGCGGTACCGGCGCCGGAAAGCTCGATCATGCCCGAGATGGTCAGCGGCATGCCGTTAACGTGCAGGTACATGAGTCCGGCCAAAAACGCGATACCGCCCAGCATGTTGAGGATGATCTGGGTGAAGGCGTTCTTGATGGCCTCGGGCGTGCGCGTGTAGCCAATCATAAGGAACGAGCACACGGTGGTGATTTCCCAGCCGCAGAACAGCCACTCAAGGTTGTCGCTCGTCACGATGACGAACATGGCCGAGAGGAACAGGAACATAAGCGCCAGGAACTGCGGACGACGGTCGGGCGCGGTCTGCCCGCGCAGCGCGGCCTCGTGCTCATCATGGGCCTGGAAGTCCTTCATGTAGCCCAAAGCGTAGATACAGATAAGGCTGCCGACGAAGCCGACGGCGAGGACCATGATCACGCTCATGTAGTCTAGGTAGAGCGGCGTCGCCGTGACGGCTTCGGCCGCAGGCAGCGTCATGGCCGCAAAGACGAGCGAGCCCACCAGCTGGACTATGCCGAGCACCGTGGTGAGCGCGTTCCTATATTTGTACGCGTTGTACAGGATTACGGCGCACAGGATGACGTCGATGACGGAGCTGATGATCGAGAGCACATGCGAGGTGCCGGAGGCAACCTCAAAGCTCTGCGGACCCATGCCAAAAAACATGACGGCGACTACAACTGTCACCGCCATGATAATGCCGGAGCCTATGAGTCCCACCGCATCGCGGGCGCGGTCACCGCGCGCGAGCAGCATGCCCAGCGCCGGTACCAGCGGAAACAGGGTAAGGAAATACAGTAGCGTCATACCATCACTCCCCCATGCAAAAACGCTGCAATTGTTTAACGTTATAGCTCAATTACGGGGTTGCGGTGGCAGGTTTTCGGTCAACTGGGGAGTTTTAGACGTACGGGGCAAGGGCGCGTCCGCATTGGAGTAGAGGCGCGGCAAGAAAAAATGCGCCCCCGTGGGCGCACCATCCCGTTCGCTATTCCGCCTTTTTAACGCGCGGCTTGCGGCCGCGCGGCTTATCGACCAGTGCGGACTCACCGCTCTCGCGGTACTGACGGCACCAAGCCTTGACCGAAGACTCGCTGGGAATCTTGTGCTTGATCATGGCCTCGCGAACCGTCAAGCCGTTTTCCAGACGGTCCTTAACCACAGCGAGCTTTACGTCGTACGAATAGGTATGATGATGCGAACCGGCATTGAGAACGGCGTCGGCACCGCCCACGGCATACGCGCGGGCCCACTGACGAGCCGTGGCCTGGGGAATGCCAAGCTCCGCGGCGAGAGCGCGATGACCGACCCCCTCTTGGAGGATCTCGACGGCGCGCTGCCTAACCTCGGGCGCATGCGTGCGAGTCCTAGTTGCTTCCGACATACCTGCCACTTCTTAGCCTTAGCCGTTAATCTGCTTTCTTACGTGCAAGTTAGATAGTAGCATTTTACTGTTTGCTCAAAGCAGTTAATTAAAATAGACGCGGCGTTATCTGGGCATTTGGCACCAAATTACGACATTTCTTTATCGATTATTTACGCTGGTAGCTGACTCGCAGCTAATCGTCATTCGCTTGTCAACAAAATTGGCATCTCTTTATGTCCTTTGGTATAGAGGATATAGTTATTAACCCCTCCCCCAATATTTTTGAGTGATCTGCAAGGCAGTAGACGTCCTCACTCCTCATGATTACCGCGCATTGCCATCCACCGGAGCAAAACAAAAAGGGCGGGACCTGCTGCGCTTGCAGGCCCCGCACCGGTTGACACCCGACGGGACACAGCCGGGCGAGGCGGATCCGTGCTACCGCCCCGCCTGGCCGCGATGTTCAACTACAGCTCGTTGGCCGCGTGATACGCCGTGCGAATGGCGCTCGCAATGTCGGCGGTGCGCTCACCCGAGCAGTCGCCCACGCAGGTCACGGGCACCGTCACGCCATCCAGGTCAAACGCGTTGGCCTTGGAGCCCACGGCCATCACCACGTAATCGCAGGCGATCTTCACCGGCTCCTCGGCGCCGTCCTCGGTGGTGCGAATGGCCTCCACGCCCTCGTCGGTAATGGCGGTCAGGCGGGTCTTAACGTGCTGCTCCACGTTGTGCTCTGCAAAGTCGCTCATGATCAGCGGCAGAATGGTCTCGGACTCGCCTGCGGCAATCTTGTCGAGCATCTCGACAATCGCCACCTCGCAACCGTGCTGCAGCAGGTACTCGGCAGTCTCGGTGCCCACCAGGCCGCCGCCAATGACAGCGACGCGGCCCGTAAGCTCCACCTTGCCGGCCAGCACGTCCCAGCTCGAGACAACCTTGTCCGAATCGGCACCCGGAACGGGGATGACCACGTCGTGCGCGCCCACTGCCACAATCGCGGCGTCGGCGGCGTTGAGATCCGCGGGGCTGGCGGCATGGTTGAGTTCAACTTTCACGCCCAGGCCGGGCAGAATCTTCTCGTAGTACTCGACCGAGCGCATGATCTCATCCTTACGCGGAGGCGCGGCCGCCAGCACAATCTGGCCGCCCAGATGATCGCTCGCCTCGTAGACGGTCACGTCGTAGCCGCGCTTGGCCGCCACGCGCGCGGCCTCCAGGCCGGCAATACCGCCGCCCACCACGGCAATCTTCTTGTCGCCCTCGCCCGGCTTGATAGCGATGGTCGCCTCGTCGCCGTTCTCGGCATTGAGCACGCACGAGATGTACTTGCGGTTTTGAATCGCGTCGACGCAGCCCTTGTTGCAGTTGAGGCACTCGCGGATGGGCTCGCCCGTGGCGGCCTTCAGCGCAATGTCGGGGTCGCACATGAGCGAACGGCCATAAGCGATGATATCGGCGGAGCCGTCTTCCAGAATCTTCTCGCCGGCCTCAACCGAGACAACGCGGCCGACGGTTGCCACCGGCACGGAGACCAGGGCCTTGACGCGCTCGGCCACGGGCAGCGTCCAGTTGTAGGGCATGGCGCCCATGGGCGGAATGGTGTCGCCCATGTTGCCGGTGTGGTTGGCCTGTGCGACCTGAATCATATCGATGCCCGCGCCCTCGAGCAGCTTGGCAAACTCGCAGGCCTCGTCGGGCTGCAGGCCACCCTTGCCGCGCGGCGTGCCGTCGGGGTTCTCCATGATCACGGGGAGCTTGTACTCCACCATCAGCTGCGGCGCGGCTTCCTTAATGGCAGCGACGACCTCCAGCGCGTAGCGAACGCGGTTCTCGAACGAGCCGCCGTACTCGTCGGTGCGCTGGTTGAGGATGGCCGAGCACAGCGAACCTACCAGGCGGTCGCCGTGGACCTCGATGGCATCGATCCCGGCCTGCTGCGCGCGAGCGGCCGAGGCGGCGATAGCCTCCTTGATCTGGGTGAGCTGCTCCACACTCGCCTCGTTCACAAAGTGCTGCATGTCGTGGTGCAGCTTGGCGTAGGCCTGGTTGCGGATCTCGTTGGACTCGGCCATCTTGGCGGCAAAGGTCTCCTCGTCGCCGGCGGCCTTGGCCTCCTGCGCGGCCTTGGCGGCGGCCATGGATCCCATGACCATGCGGCCGACACCGGGCACGTCGTACTCGGGGTGGAACAGCTGCAGCGCGACCTTGGCGCCGTGCTTGTGGACGGCATCGGCCAGGGCCTTAAACGTGGGGATTTGGGCGTCGGTCGCCAGCTTGGGCGTGGGGCTTGCGGTCATGACGGGAGCAACGTCGCCGATGACGATGTAACTCACGCCGCCACGGGCCAAGCGCTCGTAAAAAGCCAGGCTGCGCTCGCCAATGGAACCGTCGCGCTCCTCGTAGCCGGTGGTCAGCGGCGGAAACATAATGCGGTTCTTGAGCTCAAGGGGGCCAACCGTAATGGGCTGGAGCAGCTTGGATGCAGGTGCGGTCATGGACATTCCTCTCTTGTAGACGCGGCGGCGATGATGCCGCGTAGTTGTCTAGAGGATATGGCATGGGGGCACAGCGGCACAACGAAAATCGGCGAATATCAGGTGGCGGCAGGTGGATGGGGCAGGGCGGCCCGTCGGTTTGTCTCAATCTGTAACAGTTGCTCGGCAAAACTGGGTCTTACTGTTACAGATCGAGACAAACCAAACCCGCCTGCTAGAAAATCTCAATCTATAACAACAACTCGGCAAAATCCGTCCCTCGTGTTACAGATTTAGACAAACACGACCCAACCCACCGGTATATCTCGATCTGTAACACCTAGCCGCCCAAATCGGGTCCAGATGTTACAGATCGAGATTTTGTTTGAGAGGCCGAGAATTGGACCGAAAACACGGTCCCGAAATAATCAAAACCACCCCTAAAAGGGGTGGTTTGCTCTTAGGGTATAACCCTTGGATTTCCGGCACGCGTCTATTGGCGCCGGCCCTCACGGGATTCGGGCCGCACTGCAGATTGACCCGTGACGGGCCGGTCAAACCGGCGCTATTTACGCCCCGGCCCCCTATCGAAGGGGT
>CABUZD010000066.1 GCA_902495945.1 uncultured Collinsella sp. | reverse complement strand
GTCACGGACTTGTGCTTTGTCGGTGTGGTCCGGGATTCGGTAAAAGTCTACTCACTTAGTTTTGCGTGATGCATATTGTCTTCAACGAGATCCCAGCCGGGGCGATTCCATCGCAAATTCCGGTGACCGGGGCAGCTAATTAGGCTCCGTACGGGTTGCGGTCGCGTTCGATGCGTTGGCGGATGTGGGCGTACTCGATTATCAGCAGCAACAGGAGTAGGGCCATGATGGCTAGGTAGCTCACCACAGCGCCCATCAGACCCAGCAGCTTAATCAGGATCACCGGCAGCACCACGCTTACGGCGAAGCAGATCAGGTAGATCTTGGTGACGTCGCCGGCATGGCGCAGCACCGTGATGATGGCGTAGATAAAGTCGATGGCCGCGGTGACGCCGCCGGCGACGACCATCAGCAGCGCCAGCGTACGGTAGCGCTCAAAGCTGAGACCGTACATAAAGCTCATGAGGGAAATACCGGGACCTGCCATAAATGCGGCGCACATGCCGGTGATGACCACGATCAGCGCCATAACGGCAACAATAATCAGGTCAAAGCGACGACGCTTACGAGGATTAGCCCAAATGCTCGACAAGCGCAGGAGCTGCGGTTTATAGACAAATCCAATGCTCAACAGAATAGCCTGAGCTGGAAAAAACAGGGCATTAAAGTACAGCTGGTATTTGTAGGCCAGTGTTCCTTCCATCACAAACTTGGGCATGCTTTCGATAAGGTTGAACAGGAATAGCGCGCCAAAGAGTGGGGCGCACTGGACAAACAGGTGGCCGACCTCGCGCAGGCTTACGCGGCGCGATTTTTCAGTCTCGAGCAGGGCGAGCGGCGCGGTGACCAGCACGAGCGAGGCGATCGCGGCGATGCCCATGGCCATGGCCGCGATGGGCATGCTACGCGTGAGGAACAGCGCCACGCTGAAGACCGCGATGACGCCGACGGAGCGTAGCGTTTGGCTCATGCCAGCCAGGTAGAGCTTGTCGGCCTGCTGCAGGCGGCCTTCGTACACGTCGGCGACGCCGTCGATGACCTTATATTGGTAGACGCCCAGGCCGATCGTCGCCATCTGCGTGTCATAGCCGCGGGCGCTGCTGTACATGAGGCCGCAGCCTAGGGCGAGCGCTCCGCAAAGCCAGCGATTGAGCTGGTAGGAGGCAAAGGACGTCTTTTCGTCGATATCCGAGACCTGGAAATTGCGCACGCCGTAGTTGCACGCGATCATGATGAGCGTGCCGGTGACAAAGGCGATGGAGAACTTGCCTGCCTCTTCGGCGCCCACGAGCTGCGTAGACACGATGGTGAGCAGCGGAAACGCCAAGCCCCACACGGCGGTGCCGAGGGTGTTCCAAAGATAGTCGCGACTGGTGGCGTGCTCCTCGTATTCCGCTCCCTGCATGGAGAAGCCGCCGCCGTAGACGGCGCCGAGCAGGCGGTTCCACCAAGCGTTGACCATGCGACGGACGGGGCCGGGCTTGCGATCGCGTTCGCGCCGGCGACGTGTGGCTTGGCTGCTATCGGGCCCGCCGGCGTTGCGCTGACTCAGCTCTTGGATGCGTGCGAGTTCCTCGGCAGTGTGCGAGGCAGGGAAGAGGCCGTTCTCGATGCGGCCGCCCTGGGCCTTCGCGGCGCCGTCTCTCGATGCAGCGGGGTTGGAGATGCCGTTGCGGCGGGCGATGGCGCGGCGAATGCTATCGAGGGGCGTGATGCTCAAGGCGGTTCCTTTCTATTGCTGCGCTCTAGTATAGACACCGCGGTGTCCGCACGTGTTTTTGAACAGGTTGTTCAATAATTTCGGCGGCGCCATTCAGTAGTCGGCACTTAGGGACGTTCCTTATGTGCCGGCACTTTGGGAACGTCCCTAAGTGCCGGCATCCGAGGACACTTCTTGAATGTTGCCTGTTCAAGAGTGTCCTCAATGACTAGTCGTTTAAGAACGTCCCCAATGACTAGGCCGCTTGCCTGCGATTTTTGACCGTTGGGCGGGCTTGCCACCATTGCCACAAAAACGTTTTTGCATATCGGGTACAAAGGAGTTTACGTGAGTAAAGTGCGCGCCGCGTCCATGTGTCGCGGTTTTAAAGGAGGCCCCATGCCTGGTGTTACCCCTGCAGAAGTTTTGTCCAACTTTGGTATTACGCTCGTTGAAGATCCCGCCGAGAATCAGCCCCGTCTGCTGGTCGATCTACCCGCCGCGGAGCTCGTCGAGTACGCTATCCGCCGCGAAGAAGGCCGCATGGCATCCAACGGCGCGCTGGTGATCGAGACGGGGGAGCGCACCGGCCGTTCTCCCAACGATCGCTTTATCGTTGACACCCCCGATGTTCACGACAAGATTGCCTGGGGCGCGGTCAACCGTCCGCTGTCCGTCGAGAGCTATGAGGCCATCAAGGCCGGCATCGTCGACTATCTCAACGAGCGCGACGTGTTCGTCACCCGCGGCATGGCGGGCGCCGACCGTAACCACACGCGTCGACTGCTCGTTGCCTGCGAGCGTGCCAGCCAGGCACTCTTTATTAAGCAGATGCTCGCCCGCCCGCTCGCCCGCGAAATCGCGCGCACCGGTGAGCCCGACTTCTGCGTGCTCGCAGCGCCCGGTTACCAGTGCGATCCCGCCATCAAGGGCCTCAACTCCAGCGCCGCCGTGGTCATCAACTTCCAGGAACGCGTGATTCTGGTCGCCGGCACCGGCTACTCCGGCGAGATTAAAAAGTCGATCTTTAGCGTCATGAACTATCTGCTGCCCGTCGAGGACGACGTGCTGCCCATGCACTGCTCGGCCAGCATGGATCCCGTCACGCACGAGACTGCCGTGTTCTTTGGCCTGTCCGGCACCGGCAAGACCACGCTTTCGGCCAATCCCACGCGCCTGCTGATCGGCGACGACGAGCACGGTTGGTCCGACATGGGCATCTTCAACATCGAGGGTGGCTGCTACGCCAAATGCGAGGGCCTGGACGCCTTCCACGAGCCCGAGATCTTCAACGCTGTCCGCTTTGGCGCGATCTGCGAAAACGTGGTGCTCGACGAGAACCGCAAGCCCAACTACGATGACATCTCGATCACGCACAACACGCGCGTGGCCTATCCCGTGGAGCACATTCCTAACGCGTGGACTAAGGGCATGGGCACCACTCCGAGTGTCGTGCTGTTCCTGACTTGCGACGCTTTTGGCGTGCTGCCGCCCATCTCGCGTCTGACGGCCGATGCCGCCATGTACCACTTTGTGACGGGCTTTACGGCTAAGATTCCCGGCACCGAGGTCGGCGTCACCGAGCCCACACCCACGTTCTCTTCGCTGTTCGGCGAGCCGTTTATGCCGCTCGACCCCATGGTTTACGCCAAGATGCTCGGCGAGCGTATTGCCGACGGCCGCACACGCGTGTACCTGGTCAACACCGGCTGGATCGGCGGCGGTTACGGCGTGGGTCATCGCATCGAGCTGGCCTACACGCGCTCGCTGGTCGCGCGCGCCCTCGACGGCACCATCGAGGACAGCGAGTTCGTGCACGACGACATCTTTAACGTCGACATTCCCACGACGTGCCACGGTGTGCCCGATGGCATCCTGGTGCCGCGCCAGTACTGGCAGAGCACCGCGCGCTACGACGAGGCCGCGCACAACCTGGCGGTGATGTTCGAGGAGAACTTCGAGAAGAAGTACTCGCACCTGCCCGAGACCGTCAAGGCCGCCGGCCCGCACGCCCAGGTGTTCGCCGAGGCCCGTCATCGCGGCCGCGGCCTGCTGGGGCTCCGCCACTAGCGTCGCCTCAGACTCAAAACCATCATAAAGGGGGCACCTTTGTGGTGGTTTTGCTCGCGTGGATGACTCGGGTTACAATACGCCTGACATATCGTCCCCTTCTCCGGATGGGGACAGCGTAAGCGCTCTTGTGGCGGCACCGTAGGACTTTGAAGGTGGCCGCTGTGAGAGCGCTTTTTGTTTAGGCATTCGCATTGGGGCGAATCGTGAAGGGAGCACGTATGAAGAGCTTTATTGCCGAGGATTCATTCTGGGAGCTGTTTCCGCGGGCAGCGGTCGGTGTTGTGGTCGTGAAGGGCATGAAGCCCGCGGTTCAGATTCCCCAGGAGGACGTGGACGCGATTGCGGCGTTGCTCGACCGCGCCAATATCGACGCGGAGCGTCATCTGACCAGCGATACTATCAGCGAGAACGCACCGGTCAAGGCATGGCGCGAGGCCTATCGTCTGTTCAAGACCAAAAAGGGTGCGCGTTGCTCAATCGAGAACCTGCTCAAACGCGTGCTCAAAGGTAAGCCGGTGGGCCACATTACGCCTGCGGTGGACATCTATAACACGGTGTCGCTGACCTACGCGCTGCCCGTTGGCGGCGAGGACCTGCGCGCTATCGAGGGCGATCTGCGCCTGGCGGTCACTGGTGGCGGGGATGCGTTCCTGCCGCTTGGCGAGGATATGGATGACCCGACGCTGCCCGGCGAGCTTGCCTACATCGACGATGCGGGCGCCGTGTGCCGCTGCTGGAACTGGCGCGACGGCGTTCGCACGGCGCTGTCCGATGATTCGGCCGATGCGTTCCTGGCGATTGAGTGCGTGGAGCCCGAGCGGATGGGGGATTGCCAGGCTGCCGTTGATCGTCTCGCCGAGTTGCTCGAGCGTTATCTGGGCGCTACGGTTGTCGTTAAGACGCTTGTGACCCGCGATAACCCGCGCGTGGAACTGTAGCTCGGCCCAAACCACCACAAAGGTGCCTGTCCCCTTTGTGGTGGTTTTTATGTTGATGGGTTAACAAATAGGGCGTGCAGGGCTGGCGGCCGTTAAGTACGGCTAAGATGTTTACCCGTTAGCATTATGCAAGCGAAAGGCGGTCGTCTCCCATGCAGCAGAGCGACGAGACACGTTTCGAGGACTTTGTCGGACTGATCAGCGGACTCTACAAGGAGATCCAGCGCATTAAGACGTCTGAGGGCGCAAGGCTGGGTCTCAAGGGCTCCGACGTTATGTGCCTGTACTATCTTGAGCGCAGCAAGGACGGCCTGACTGGCGCCGACCTGGCTCGCATGGCAGGCGTGACCCGCGCCGCCGTCTCGCGTACGCTCGCGCATCTGGAGGAGAGCGGCTACGTCGAGGTCGATGATTCGGGCGATGCCGCCGTTAAGTATCGTGCTCCGGTGCGCCTGACCGCTCTGGGCGGCGAGAGCATGAGCGAGGCGGACCGCATCATTCGCGAGGTGCTCGATACCACCGGTAAGGCTATGGGTGTGGAGCAGCGCGAGCAGATGTATGCGTCGCTGCGCACGATTCTCAACACCCTGCGCGAGATCTAAGGCCGCCAAGGCATTTGCTTCCAATTAACAACTTAACAACTGCATAGTCCCGTTTGAGCGCGTATGCCGTGCCGGGGCATTGCTGTCAAAATTCCCCGCGAGAGGTCCGCGAAAGAAAGGATTCGCTATGTCCATTCGTATTATTACCGATTCCGCGAGCGATATGTCGCCGGCGGAGCACCCGGCACTGGCCGTTTTGCCGCTGTCCGTTACCTTTGGCACCGATGTGTACATGGATGGCATCGACATCGATCACCAGCGCTTTTACGAGATGCTCGTGGAGCGCGATGAGCTGCCCAAGACCGGCCAGGTCAACCCGTACGCGTTTTCGCAGGCGATTGCCAAGGTTCGTGAAGCCGGCGATGAGGCTGTGATTATTACCGTGGGCGCTAAGCTATCAGGCACCAATCAGAGTGCCCGTACCGCACTTGCCGAGGCGCCGGGCGGCGACGTGTACGTGGTAGACAGCAACAACGTCACCCTGGGTGAGCGCGTCCTGGTCGAGTATGCCCTGCGCCTGGTGGACGAGGGCCGTAGTGCGGCCCAGATCGCGGCGGCCGTCGAGGCCGTCCGTGACCGCGTGGTCGTCATCGGCCTGCTCGAGACGCTGGAGTACCTGGTGCGCGGCGGTCGTCTGTCTGCTGCGGCTGGCGCTGTGGGCACGCTGCTCAATGTGAAGCCCGTGGTGGCTGTCGAGGACGGTCTGATCGTGCAACTGGGTAAGGCGCGCGGTTCCAAGAACGGCCGCAACCTGCTGAACCAAAAGGTCGAAAAGGCGGGCGGCATCGACTTTTCCATGCCGCTGGCGCTCGGCTATACGGGTCTTTCGGATGCGGTGCTCAAGAAGTATATCGAGGACAGCGCGGCACTGTGGGCTGGTCACACCGAGGGCGAACTGCCCGTTCACACCATTGGTGCCACCATCGGCACCCACGTAGGCCCCGGCGCCGTCGCCGTAGCCTTCTTCCAGCCCGCTAACTAACCGACCTGCCATAAACCACCACAAAGGGGACAGGCCCTTTGTGGTGGTTTATGCTTTTCCGGGTGGAAGGGAGCGAGCAATGGCGTCTGAGGGCTTTTTTGAACGGGTGTACGAGGTGGTCGAGCAGATCCCCGAGGGGATGGTCGCCACGTATGGCCAGGTGGCGCTGCTTGCCGGTCGTCCACGAAGCGCGCGGTACGTGGGGTATGCCCTGCATAGTAATCCGCGCCCCGGCGAGATTCCCTGTCACCGCGTGGTGTTTGCCGACGGTCGCATTTGCGAAGGCTTTGCCTTTGGCGGCCCTGATGCTCAACGTGAGCTTTTGCTAGGGGAGGGTGTGGCGTTTAAGGACGACATGCACGTCGACTTGGCCGCCTGTCGCTGGCCAGCGGGGCTCTAGCGGCTCTGCTGTGGCGTAAACCACCACAAAGGTGCCTATCCCCTTTGTGGTGGTTTAGTTTACTCGGGCTAACTTATGGAGAAGGTATGGCGGTGCATATTGACGCTAGAAAGTAAACCACGGTGAACTATGCTGGTTTCAGCAACGGAGCAGGCAATAGGCGATGAAAAAGCCTGCCCTGTTGAGTTTGATTCGCATTCCTCCCCTCTGTGCGATTCAACGGTGTACTTCGGGAACAGGCCCGCTGGCAACTAACTGCCGGCGGGCCTGTTCCTGTTTGTCGGGGGAGTGCGATGGGCGGAGCCGAAGCGGTCCGGCTCCAAAAAAGGCGGACGCCGTAGCGCCCGCCCTATAGCAATCGAAAGCTCAAGCCAGCAGATCGGTCTAGTACACCATGCCCATGGCATCCTGAACCTCTGCCAGGGTCTGCTCGGCGATCTCGTTAGCACGACGGTTGCCCTCGTGTAGGACATCCTTCACATAGTCCAGATCGTTCTCGTAGCGCTGGCGACGCTCGCGGATAGGTGCGAAGTACTCGTTGACGGCCTCAGTCACGTACTTCTTGAGCTGGCCGGAGCCGCCCATGCCAATCTCCTCGGCAATCTCGACCTCGGAGCGACCGGTGCAGATGGCGGCTGTCGAAAGCAGGCCAGACACGCCGGGGCGGTTCTCGGGATCGAACGTGATCATGCGCTCGGAGTCGGTCTGGCTCTTCTTGATGCGTTTGGCCGTCTCCTCGGCGGTCATCGAGATATTGATGGCGTTGCCGTAGCTCTTGCTCATCTTGCGACCGTCAAGGCCGGGAAGCAGCGGGGTCTCGGACAGCAATGCGTCGACCTCGGGAAATACCTTGCCGTAGCGGTTGTTAAAGCGGCGGGCGATGGTGCGGGTGAGCTCGATGTGCGGCAGCTGGTCGCGACCGACGGGCACGACGTTGCCCTTGCAGAACAGAATGTCGCAGGCCTGGTGCACCGGGTAGGTGAGCAGAAGGCCGGTAAGCTCGTGGCCCGAGGCCTCCATCTCGGCCTTGACCGTGGGGTTGCGCGCCAGCTCGGCCTCGGACACCAGCGATAGGAACGGCAGCATGAGCTGGTTGGCGGCGGGCACGGCGGAGTGAGCGTAGATCATGGTCTTATCGGGGTCGATACCGCAGGCAAGGTAGTCCATGACCATGTTGTACACGTTGTCCTGGATGTGCTCGGTGGTGTCGCGGTCGGTGATGACCTGGTAGTCGGCGATGAGCACGTTGGTCTTGGCGCCCATGTTCTGCAGTTCAACACGGCCCTTGAGGGTGCCAAAGTAGTGGCCCAGGTGCAAGCGTCCGGTGGGGCGGTCGCCGGTGAGCATGGTGAACTTCTCGGGCGTTTTGGTCAGACCCTCGCGAATGGCGTTGCTCTTTTGCAGCGCGACTTCGTAGCTGTTCTCGTTTGGCATGATTGCTCCTAACGTATGTTCATGGGTCAAGATGATAACGCGTTTATTGGAGGGGCGGTGCGTAAGTAGGCGAGGGGCGGGAGAGGGGCGGGAGCGTGGTGCGGCTTGTGCGATGGGTACGGCGCGGCTGAGCTAGGCCAGCGGCGCCTGGGCGCATCCTCGGCAGCTTGCCCTAGAGCTTGTGGTGGCGCTCTTCCTTGCGCTCCTCGGCTGCCTGCTCCTCCTGCTTAAAAGCGGGGTCGTCGGGGGTGACCAGTTCGTCCTCGTGCGTGCGCTTGTTGTAATGGTGGCGCAGCACGGGCTCAAACAGATGTAGATGCTTGGCAAAGGCCGCCGAGCCAATGGCGAGCACGGTGAAGATGAGCACGCGCATGGGCACCTCGACCTGGTTAATCGCGGCGGCGCCGGCCGAAAGCATGATGCACCAGGCATAGATGAGCAGTACGGCCTGTTTTTGGTTGTAGCCTTCTTGGATCAGGCGGTGGTGGATGTGGCCCTTGTCGGCCTGCCCGATGCTAATGTGGGCGCGCTTGCGGCGCACGATGGCGCTAAACGTGTCGATGATAGGCACGCCGGCAACGATGAGCGGGATGATAAGCGAGGTGAGTGCGGCGGTGCGGCTCACGTTGAGCAGCGAGATGGAGCCTAGCGCAAAGCCCAGAAGCAGCGACCCCGAGTCGCCCAAGAAAATGCTTGCGGGGTTGAAGTTGTAGCGCAAAAAGGCCAGACAGGCGCCAAAGAGCGCAATGGAGAGCGCGGCGGCGTCGATGCGGCCCGAGAGAACGGCCATCGAAAACATGGTGAACGACGCGATGCCGCAGATGCCCGTGGCCAAGCCATCGAGGCCGTCGATGAGGTTAATGATGTTGGTGAATGCCACCAGATAGATCACGGTAATGGGGTAGGCGAGCCATCCGAGCATGATCTCGCCGGGAGCAAACGGGTTGACGATGACGCCGATTTTTAGGCCGCCCATGCAGGCGATAAGCGCGGCGAGGACCTGTCCGGCCAGCTTTTGCTTGGGCGTGAGCTGGAAGACGTCGTCGATAGCGCCGGTCGCAAAGATGACGGTAAAGGAGAGCGCCAGCATGGGATAGCTAATGTGAAGGCGCGGGTGCGGCACCAGGACGGGTGGCCAGCCTAGGTACCAGGTACCTAGGATTTGCACAATGCAGGCAACGACCAGGCCCAAAAACACCGCCGTTCCGCCCAAACGCGGGATGGGCTTGGTGTTGATGCGGCG
>CABUZD010000065.1 GCA_902495945.1 uncultured Collinsella sp. | reverse complement strand
TCGCGCCGGGGGATCAAAGTCGGGGAAGCCCTGCGACAGGTTGACGGCGCCGTACTTATTGGAGATGCGCGTCATGCGGCGGATGACCGAATCGGTAAACGTTGCCGTGCGGTTGGAGAGTTCTTTCATGCCGGTCCTTTCGAGCATTTGCAGTGGGGAAAGTTTACTCCTATGGAACCGGTAGGATTTGCCCGAAATGGATCTAAATAACTCTTTTCAAAATTCTTGAAAATTGGGGCTTGCATCGCATGGCGTTCCTTGCAATAATAGTCGAGCGCGAAGCGCACAGGACACGGTGGGTGTAGCTCAGTTGGCTAGAGCGACGGGTTGTGGTCCCGTAGGTCGAGGGTTCGAGTCCCTTTACCCACCCCAGTTCTTGCTTCGTGTTGATATCGGGTCGTTAGCTCAGTTGGTAGAGCAGGGGACTCTTAATCCCAAGGTCCAGGGTTCGAACCCCTGACGGCCCACCACACGATATCTCCTCTAAAGTCCGCCACAACGGACTTTAGCTTTGGGTCGTTAGCTCAGTTGGTAGAGCAGGGGACTCTTAATCCCAAGGTCCAGGGTTCGACCCCCTGACGGCCCACCCAAAGCATGTTAAAGCGACTGGCTTAAGCTGGTCGCTTTTTTGTTAACCTCGCATGGGGTCGAACCCGAAAGGGCACAGCCGCTTTCACAGATCGAGCTTACCCTGGGGATCGGTAAAACCGTCAGTACCCTCCTTGAGTTTCTTCTCGTCTGCCTTCACGCGACGCTCGAGCTTTTTTGTATCCTCGGCAGGCGGTAGGTTCTCGGGGACAATTCCGCGGTCGATGAGGCTGCCACGCACGCTTGTGTTGTTCTCGACGTGCTCTTGCTTGATCTGGTCCAGGCCGTACAGGTCGTGTTCCTCGGCATTGAAGGCCGTCATCGAGTTCGTAAGGTCCTTTGCTTTGATGAGGACATCGGCTAACCTGTCCGCCAATGCCGCGCTCTTGGGTACGCCGAGCTGCTGCTTCATTTCCGCCGTGCTTCTGCCGCCAAATAACGCCTCATCGCCCTTCGACTTGATGATCGCGAATCCTTTGGAGTCCACGCCGCGTTTGAACGCAATACCCGAGAGCTGTTTCTCTGAATCGGATAGCGAGTGGCGCGCCTGCAAGCGCTGAATCTCTGCGAAGCGCTGCTCTATGAGCTCTTGGCGGCGCGTCTGCACGGCAAAGTATGCCTGGGCGAGCGCGATTTCGGGTTTGTTTGGGTCTCCGTTTTGGGCGATTAAATAGCATGCGTAGCGCGTCAGCTTGTAGTCTTTTACGGCTCGTTTGGCGATGCCGGCATCTACCATTTTGCTGGCCTCAGCAAAATGGGCGGCAACAGGCATTTTATTCGTGTCACACGATGCCATGGATCTCTTAACTGCAGTCTCAAAATTACGCCATTGGGTGTATCCGAGGGGTTCCATTAAATCGCGTGCGAGCCAATACTCAACGCCGTCTTCTACATGGGCGTAGCTATCAAGTTCGACACGCCATTTCTCGATATCCCTGCTGTCCATATCTCTTCCTTTCTGTTCGTTTGTCTACGTGGACTATGTCGACTCCGTATTCAGAATGAGTATATTTGCCCGCGCGGACACGAATGGGCCCCGTGTTGCTTTGAGCTCACGGGACCCATTAATATCGAGAAGTTGTATTCTGCTCTAGAGGGGTGCTCAGCTTAGTCCGCTCGAAAGTGCGAACCCAGGCTTTCAGTTCGCTTGCGCATGGCTTTGACCATTTCCTGTGCTAGTCGAATCTGCGATTGCAGGCGGGCGAGGGCAGCGATTTCGCTGTCGTTGGCATGTGGCTTATTTAGAGCCGTGGCTTCGTCTTGCAGGCTTTCAAGCTGTTGCAGGGCCTCGGATAGGCCTGTTTCGGTCCTGTTGATCATGCAATAGGTGCTCATCGTGTGCTTAAGGCTGCGTGTCAGGCGTTCGGCGACTGTTGTGGCAATGCCGTACTGGGGGAGGGCGATATCCGCCTTCGGGGCCTCCTCAGGTGTATTCTGTGCTGCTTGGGCTGCCGATGCGCCCGCGATGCGCCCAAACACTATGCCGTTGGCGCTTGACAAGCCACCAATGCGGTCGGCGCCGTGCATGCCGCCTGTCGCCTCGCCGCAAGTGTAAAGGCCCTCAACGCCCGTATACGCGGTCTTGTCGATTTTGATACCGCCGTTGGCGGCGTGGGCGTACATCGCAACGCGCATCTCGTCAGTCGGGGCGATGCCGTGCTCGTCTTGCAGCCAGGTGGCAAAGGTCTGCACAAACTCTGGGACATCCACGCGGGGGAAGTCGTAGTGGAGTGCCAGGCCTTCGACACCTGCCTGATCGATGACGAGATCGATAGCGCGGGAGGCCAAGCGTGACGTGAAGGGACCATATCCAGAGCGCTGCTCGAGCAGGTCGTCCAGCTTGTCGTCGGCAATATCTACCGGCTGGTCTACATGTACGTAGCGCCAGGTTTTCTCATTGAAGACCAAGTTACGCCTGGGCTCGATGAAGCCGGGCATCATCTGCATGAACTCTATATTAGTAAGTGTTGCGCCGTGCGCCAGCGCGATGGCCTGCGAGGAGCTGAGCACATCAGCCGACGTAAGGCTGCGCTCGAACAGGCCGCCTGTGCCACCGGCTGCGATGATCGTGGCCTTGGCAGCAAAGGGCACGATTCGATTTTCGGTAAGGTCGTAGAGTACGGTTCCGGTTATTCTGCCGTTCGTGTCCTCAACAAGGTCGATAAGCTCATGGCGGGGGAGCAGGCGAATGCCGAGCGACTCGATCCAGGTCGTCAGAGCGTCCTCAAGGGGCTTGCGGGTGAGGCCGCGCCACATGCGTGTCTTGTGGTCAAAGCAGGGGATAAATTGCTTTTGTTGAGCACTCTTGGCGCTTTGCGGACGCTGGAGCTCAACGCCCAGGTCTTGCTCGAGCCAGTCAATCGCTTGGGGAATGCCGTGGACGAACGTTTGGACGAGTTCGGGGTCGGCAACGCCGCCGCCGACGGCCAGGATGGTGTCGATGAGGTCCTGCTCGTCGTCTTCGTCGACGGGACCGATGAGGCCGAGGCCCCAGGTACCCGGGAAGAAGCTCGATCCACTCATGGTCTTGCTGGCGCTTGCCACAGTGACGGTTGCACCCGTGCGTGCCGCTTCGATGGCGGCACAAAGGCCCGCAATGCCAGATCCAATTACCAGTACATCAGTCGATTCCATCGGATTCCTTTCTCGTCCGGCGCATTGTCGCACGGGTGATCGGCAATGGGGCCGCAAAGACCCGGCAAATCGGTAAAGGGCAAATATGGCAGGTGGGCGTCAGGTGGACTCGGCCACTTCGGTCGGCCCATTTGATAAGTTGCGGTGGAATACGGACTGTTTTGGTCTGTATGGATGTAATTCAGTCCCTATTTCACCGCAACTGATATACCGGACCTTCTAATAAGAGTAACCAATTTGGGACGGGGCAAAGAAAAAGAGCCGCTACCCGGGTGGATAGCGGCTCCAAAGCTCAACTATATGAGCATCGCGCGGGCGCGATTAGGCCTTGAGGGCCTCCTCGACGGCGACAGCGCAGGCGACGGTGGCACCGACCATGGGGTTGTTGCCCATGCCGATGAGACCCATCATGTCGACGTGCGCAGGCACGGAGGAAGAACCGGCGAACTGGGCGTCGGAGTGCATACGACCCATGGTGTCGGTCATGCCGTAAGAGGCAGGGCCGGCGCCCATGTTGTCCGGGTGCAGGGTACGGCCAGTGCCGCCACCAGAAGCGACGGAGAAGTACTTCTTGCCAGCCTCGAGGCGCTCCTTCTTGTAGGTGCCAGCGACGGGGTGCTGGAAGCGCGTCGGGTTGGTGGAGTTGCCGGTAATCGAGATGTCGACGTTCTCGTGCCACATGATGGCAACGCCCTCGCGGACGTCGTCGGCGCCGTAGCAGTTGACAGCGGCGCGGGGACCATCGGAGTAGGGGATGGTCTCGACGACCTTGAGCTCGCCCGTGAAGTAGTCGAACTGGGTCTTCACGTAGGTGAAGCCGTTGATGCGGGCGATGATTTGAGCGGCGTCCTTGCCCAGACCGTTGAGGATAACGCGCAGCGGCTTCTTACGAGCCTTGTTGGCGTTCAGAGCCAGGCCGATAGCGCCCTCAGCGGCAGCGAAGGACTCGTGGCCGGCCAGGAAGGCGAAGCACTCGGTGTCGTCGGAGAGCAGCATGGCGCCCAGGTTGCCGTGGCCCAGACCGACCTTGCGGTCCTCGGCGACGGAGCCGGGGACGGTGAAGGCCTGGATGCCCTCGCCGATGATGGCGGCAGCCTCAGAAGCGGACTTGGCGCCACGCTTGACAGCGAGAGCGCAACCGAGGGTGTAGGCCCACTCGGCGTTCTGGAAGGCGATGGACTGGGTGTTGTTGACGATCTCACGCGGGTTGAAGCCCTTGTCGGTGCAGATCTGCAGAGCTTCCTCGAGGGAGGCGATGCCGTTGTCGGCGAGGCACTTGTTGATCTTGTCAGCGCGGCGCTCGTAACCTTCGAACGTAACAGTCATAGTTATTTCCCTCCCTTTCTACTCGTGAACCGGGAACACGCTGGCGACGGAGTGAGTCTCCTCGTCGGTGCGCGGGTCGATGTACTTGGCAGCGTTCTCCCACTGACCATAGTGGCCCATAGCGCCAGCGATGGCCTCCTCGGGGGTCTTGCCGGCCTTGACGGCGTCGGTGAACTTGCCGAGGTTCAGGAACTCGAATGCGATGATCTCGTTCTTGTCGTTGAGAGCCATGCGAGTGACGTAGCCCTGAGCGAGCTCGAGGTAACGAGCGCCCTTGGCCTTGGTGCCGAACATGGTGCCGACCTGAGAGCGAAGGCCCTTGCCGAGGTCGTCGAGGGAGGCGCCCACGGGCAGGCCGCCCTCGGAGAACGCGGTCTGGCTGCGGCCGTAAACGATCTGCAGGAAAATCTCGCGCATAGCAACGTTGATGGCGTCGCAGACGAGGTCGGTGTTGAGGGCCTCGAGGATGGTCTTACCGGGAAGAATCTCGGAAGCCATGGCGGCAGAGTGGGTCATGCCCGAGCAGCCGATGGTCTCAACGAGGGCCTCCTCGATGATGCCGTCCTTGACGTTCAGCGTGAGCTTGCAGGCGCCCTGCTGGGGTGCGCACCAACCCACACCGTGCGTAAGACCGGAGATGTCGGAAATCTCCTTAGCCTGGACCCACTTGCCCTCCTCGGGGATGGGTGCGGGGCCGTGGTATGCACCCTTGGCAACGGGGCACATGTTCTCCACTTCCTGTGAGTACTGCATGCCTCTCCTCTCTATCGTGTTGGCGTCCCGTCTGGGGGTCGTGGCTGGCGATTGCCGGGCGACCCTTCGAAAGGGACATGACATGCAGCCCCTATAATACCGCGAAATGCACGGAATATTCGGCGAACGGCTCAGTTTTCGTAGCGAGAAGTCCGGAAGTTTTAATTGAAACGGTTTAACTCTATGTTCTGTGGTCGCGAACTTCCGTAGAGGGGGTCCGTCTTTGGCAAGCTATTGGTCAGCTCTTGTAAGCATTGCGGGGGTTGAGCTGTTGCAACGGTGCCGTTCGCCGCCTGATTACTGCCTTTGGCCGCGCGAGTGTATTGTTTTGCGTGAATGTTTTGATGGCACGCTTCAATCGTGCTGTATTGGATGGCAAGCAGATCCCGGCGAAGGGAGCGCCATGCAGCGCGTTTGGAGAACGGTTACCGGCTTTTACCATGTCTGTGCCCGCGGTACGGGCAAGCGGCTCATCTTTGAGGGCGATGACGACCGGTGGGAGTTTTTGGAGCTGATGCGCGAGTGCTGCCGCGAGGAGGGTGTGACGGTTATCGCCTGGTGCCTTATGGGCAATCACGTGCATTTGGTGCTTGCAGATTACGAGGACAGGATGAGCGCGGCGATGCACCGGCTGCTTTTGACGTACGCGCGGCGGTTCAATAAGCGCATGGGCGCACAGGCCATCTGTTCCAGAACCGTTTTGACCGGCGCTCGCTCGATACCGACTGGCAGGTGATGGAGGCTATTCGCTCTGTACACGCTGATCCGCAGGAGGTGGGCGTTAGCCTAATCGAGCGTTATCCCTGGAGCAGCTTTGCGGAGCATCTGCGCGCTTACGACAGTGATGCGGCAGATGCCACGAGGGGATTTTGCGATCCTTCTTGCGTGCTTGAGCTTTTTGGTTCTGCCGAGGCCTTTGCTGCCTATTCGCTTTCGACGCCCGACGGTAGCGAGCCGGCGCTGTGCGATATGAAAGAGACAGAGTGGGAACGCCACGCCTTTGCCGACAAGATGGCGAAGAGCCTCGGGGTTCCGCTCAATGGGGTTAAAACTGCACCGCCGGCGCAGCGCGATACCGTTATTGTTGGATTGAACAATGCCGGCTTTACGGTGCGCCAGATTGAGCGGTATACCGGGATTGGCAAAAGTACCGTCTCTCGTATCGTGCGCGCCCGCGCGCGAACGGCGATGCGGGCTGGCGGAAACGTGATGTAAGGTCGCCTGTTCACCGCAGCTGGGGTCGTCCATACGCCGCAACCAGCGTTCAAAAGCTTGGTACGGTAACTGCACTTCTTAATATGCATAGAACAATCGTCATCTTGCATAAAATAACAGCTCAGTCCGGGTTTGCCCGTGCCTACCCCCGTCTGCGCCGTGCAAAAAACGGAGTTTTCAGCATCGTGGTGCTGTCGGCACTGCCGCAATCTTACAACATACGGGTTCCGAAGCTATTTATGCCTTCCGATGCGCCTCCGAAGCGCATGTATGTGATCCCTGAGACCGTGATGCTTGCTCTAAAACACAATATATATGCGCCTGGAGACGTTGATTAACGCTTTCGATGCGTATACATACAGCTTGGCGTGCTGAATACTCGCAAAAATGCACGCCGCATCCTATGGGACCCTTCTGCTGCAGGCGCGAAGCGAGTCGGAGCTCAGCAGAACGGGACTTGGCGTTTTGCTTGGCGGGTCCGGGGCCCTGCCGCAGGCCTTTGGTGCTGTGGAAAACGCCCGTGTTCGCGTCTGCTGTGTGGTAAATGACAGACGGGGCGCCGGACGCGCTGATTTTGTGTGTTCGTGCTCATTAGGAAAAACAGAGCCGCCCGTATCGGGCGGCTCGGCAATCAAAAACCTTGGATTCGGAGCATACGCTACTGGTTAGCTTGTCCCTCGAGCATGCCGTCGAGGGTGCGCCAGGCGAGCTCGGCGCACTTGACGCGGGCGGGCATGTGCGAGATGTCCTGGAGCTGGGCGGCCTCGTCTAGGTCTTCCAGGTCTTCCTCGGAGAGCTGCTCGCCACGGATCATGGCGAGGAAAAGCCCTGCCAGACGACGTGCTTCCTCGACCGTCTCGCCGGTGATGAGGTCGGCCATGATGTCGGCGCTGGCCTGGCTGATGGCGCAGCCGTGCCCGGTAAACGAGGCCTCCTCGATTACATCGTTCTCGACACGCAGCTGCAAGGTGAGTTCATCGCCACAGCTAGGGTTGATGCCGTCGTGCTCGTGCGTGGGGGCATCCATCTCGTACTTGTAGTCGGGGTGCGAGTTGTGCTCCATAAACGTGGTGGAGGTGTACAGATTACCCATTGAACGTGCTCCAAACGTGATGCAGGCCGGCGATGAACTTGTCGATATCGGCCTTGTCATTGTAGAAGGCCACACTGGCGCGGCAGCAGGCAAGGTTCTCGACGCCCAGCCAGGTGAGCAGCGGCTGCGCGCAGTGGTGGCCGGCGCGGATGCAGACGCCGTCCATGTCCATGATGCTCGCGACATCGTGCGGGTGGACGCCGCGGACGTTAAAGCTGACGACGCCGTGATGGTTGTCCCAATAGATGGAGCCGATGATCTGGACAAAGTCGAGCTGCATGAGCTCGCCCATCAGGTAGTGGACGAGTGCCTGCTCGCGGGCCTGAATGTTCTCGTAACCCACGGTGTTAACCAGGTAGTCAAGTGCCGCGCCCGTGGCGAAGATGCCGGCGGCGTCCTGCGTGCCGGCCTCGAACTTCTCGGGGACGGGAGCCCAGACGGCGTCCTGCTCGGTGACCGAATCGATCATCTCGCCGCCGGTGAGCATGGGCGGCATGGCGTTGAGCAGGTCCATCTTGCCCCACAGCACGCCGATGCCCATGGGGCCCATGGCCTTGTGCGCGCTAAAGGCAAAGAAGTCGGCGCCCAGGTCGGCCACGTTGACCGGCATGTGCGGCAGCGACTGCGCACCGTCGACGACCAGATAGCCGCCGTACTTGTGCACGAGCTTGCCGAGGTTCTTGACCGGGTTCTCGACGCCCAGCACGTTGGAGACCTGTCCCACGGCCAGGATCTTGGTCTTGGGACCCACCTTGGCAAGAACCTCCTCGGTGGTGAGCAGGCCGGTCTTGGTGGGGTAGAGGTAGACGAGCTTGGCGCCGGTCTCGCGGCAGACCTGCTGCCACGGGATCAGGTTGGAGTGGTGCTCCATGATGGTGATGACGACCTCGTCACCGGGCTCGAGCACCGTGGGTGCAAAGCTCTTGGCGACCAGGTTGAGCGACTCGCTCGTGTTGCGGGTGAAGACGATTTCGTTGGCCTGGGAAGCGCCGATGAGGTCGGCGATCTGCTGGCGCACCTTCGCGATAGCGTCGGTGGCCTCGACGGACAGCGAGTACAGGCCGCGCAGGGGGTTGGCGTTCATGCGCTGATAGAAGTCGCGCTCGGCGTCAAGCACACAGGCAGGGCGCTGCGCGGTGGCGGCGCTATCGAGGAAGGCGATCTCGGGGTGCTGCTGGAACAGAGGAAACTGGCCCTTGTAGGGGTTGGTCTCGATGTCCACAGTGGGCCAGCCGCGCGAAGCCTCGTCGCTGGCGTCGAGCTCCATGGGCTCGGGGGCAGTACAGGTGTCGCATTTAACGTGCTCGGTGTCGATCATGCGAGCTCCTCTTCAAAGTTGTCGATCAGGTTGTTGCCCAAGCGGACGACGGCTGCGCGGGTGCGCTCGTCGGTGGCGGAAAGCGCGGCGTCCTCCAGCTTGGCGCGAATGAACAGGTCCTCGGCGGCGTTTTGGTCAAGGCCGCGGCAGGCGAGATAGAACAGTTGCTCGTCGCGGACGTGGCCGATCGTGGCGCCGTGGTTGCCGGCGACGTCGTCCTCGTCGCAGAGAATGACGGGAACGGTCTTGTTGTCGACGCCCTTGTTGGCCAAAAGCACCGTCTCGCGCTCGGTGCCGGTTGCACCCTTGCAGCCGTGCACGAGGTCGATGGTGCCGCGGTAGACCTTCTTGGACGTGCCGGTCAGCACGCCGTTGGCGTCGATCTCGCACTCGGTCTTGCGACCGCGGTGGCGCAGCTCGTAGTTAAAGTCGCGCACCTGCTCGCGGGCGCCCAGATAGTCAGTATCGATGGTGACCTTG
>CABUZD010000064.1 GCA_902495945.1 uncultured Collinsella sp. | reverse complement strand
CATAAGCTGGAAGGACCTCGATCCCGATGAAGAGCGCCGTGTGCTGCGCACGTCGTCGCCCTCGACCGAGGACATCTATCTTCCCGACTTGGTGCGGATTGGGGCCGCAAGCAGCGAGGTGCAAGAGGATTTGTGCTTGCTGGTAGGGTCTGCAGCGCAGCGCCGCCGCATTCTTGGCGTGAGCTGGTCCGTATGCTCCGGGTTGCCCGCCGGCTCGATTCTAGAGGTGGAACCGGGGGTGTACAGTCTATCTCCCGAGGCCCTTTGTGTTGCCGTTGCGCGCGAGGTCGGCTGCATCCAGGCATTTGCCCTGGCTCAGGAGCTGTGCTCTAAGATTTCGCTGAGTGACCGCGGGAAGTATCTGCCTCCCTACACCTCGCCTGTTACGAATAAACTTGCAAAGGACAAGGACCAGCCAGCAGATGTGGGCTACTTTGAGGTTGAGCCGGTGCTGACGCCCGATCGTCTGGCAGATTACCTCGCGGTATGCAAGGGGAACGCAGCCAAGCAGCTGCAGCGTCTGTGTCCCTATCTTTCGGAAAACCTGCGCTCACCCATGGAGTGCATCATGCTCGCCCTGTTTTCGCTTCCGTTTTCCTATGGCGGGTTTGCCTGCGGACCTTTTAAGACTGACTATAAGATTGAGTTCGATGACCGTGCGCAGGCAATCTCGGGGATGCCGCATGCAGTTTGCGATGCGTATCAGGAAGCAGCCCGGTTTGACCTGGAATACAACGGTGAGCTTGGCCATTCCTCTCGGAGGGGACGTATCCATGATGAAAAGCGCAACACGGGCTTGATTACTATGGGAATCGAGGTCGCGACGGTCAACAACGAAATGCTCTGTGACATGGAAGCGATGGAAGCGCTCGCATGGCGCATGCACCAGCGTATGCGAAAGCGGTACCGGAATCGTGTCGATGCCCGCAGGAAGAAGCAAGAGGCGTTGCTTAACACGCTGCGGGCGTGTTTTGGGCTTAAGCCGGTCTAATTCGCGTCGAAAATAGAGGGTTAATCATATGCCCTGGCCAAAATATGGCAAATATGAGTACTGTCACTAAATCAGTAACAGCAAAATCAAGGAATTTAGGACTCGGAGGCGGCGTAAAGTAAGAAGATAATAAACAAATGTAGAATTACTAAGCATCAGGTTGGCGACACTGAGCGCAAAATCTGTCCGAGAGGCCAAAATTGCCTGTTACTAAATTGGTGGCAGTACTCATATTTGCCATATTTTCGCCAGGGCACCCTAAGAAGGGCGCCCCGGAGCTCCCCGTAGGGGAGCTCCGGGCTTCATAGGGGCACGAATAGCACACTCCGACCTGCAAAATCTGTGCGCACGATGCGAATGACGCCCTTAACCTTAAACTTTAGCTTGAACTTAGCTATAATGCGCTACGTTCCTGCCAGGCTGTGGTTGCGGACGGATGAAATGCCCGTCCTAGTCCAAGACAGACGCGGTCAAAGGGATCCACGTAAGCGACCGCGTGCGCGCGGCGCGATCATGGCGCGTCCTAGATGTAAGCCGCACCGTCCGTTCTACTTTCTTTGGGGCAATACCGCCTCGCGGGCGAGCGGGTCAGTCGTGAAGGTGGCTGCGGCCTCCCGAGCAAACACCCCGGTGCGCAAGTGTGGGGTCAAATACCAGGTCAGCTGGTGGGAACAACCTGATATTCCGCGCAACGCACGGATTGTATACGACACAGAAGGCAGGGTAGTGGACATGGTGAGGGGCAGCTTGATGCACGCGGCTCGGTTAGGTGCTGGGACCGCAGCGGTCATTGCCGTTTTGGGCCTGAGCGGATGCGCGTTCAACCCGCTGTCTACGTTCACGACTCCCACGATCGACCAGATCGAGTACGAGACGGTCACGCCGGCGGTGTCGGACGATGCCCTGGTCACTCCCGGAACCCTGACGGTTGCCCTCGATACTTCCGATGCGCCGCAGGCAATGCAGGGCGCCGACGGCGAGCTCACGGGGTATGCGGTTGACGCCGCCCGTGCCCTCGCAAGCCGCATGGGCCTTAAGGTCGCCTTTGTCGATGCGTCTTCGGCAGGTTCCGCGCTCGGCGACAAAAAGGCCGATATCTTTATCGGCGAGATCAACTCCACGGACGGGGACGTTAGCTCGCTCGGCACCTGCCTGTACGATGCCACTTCCGTGTTCGGTAAAACCAGCGATGGTGGGTCGCTAAGCGTTTCCACCGATACCCTTAACACGTCTACTCTGGGTGTCCAGATGTCCTCGGCCTCGCAGGAGGCGCTTGCTAAGCAGAGCATCACCGCCAACCAAAAGACCTACTCCAACATCAACGAGTGCTTTGAGGCGCTCGAGTCCGGCGAGGTCGACTATGTGATCTGCGACTCCACGGCCGGCGGCTACCTTGCACGCCTGATGAGCGAGATCTCCTATGTCGGTGCGCTCGAGGCGCCCTCGACGCTTGGTGTTGCGGGCCTCTCGTCCAATGACGAACTGTGCCGTGCCGTGAGTGATGCCCTCGACGACATCACGGTCGACGGTACGCTCGAGGCAGTCCACTGCGTCTGGTATGGCACGATGCCCTACGACCTCACCGCTAAGACGGTTTCGGGCGCTAACGTGCAGCCGGGCGACTCTGAGTCCAGTGAGACCACGTCCTCCGGCAGCGAGTCCTCCGATTCCGACAATGAGACCGCATCCTCCGAGGACAAATCGTCCAGTCGGGAAGGCACCATCACTGACGACGAAGTTAACAAACTTAATAGCTAGTTATTGCTAGGGGTGGTGTCTCCTATACGTTGGAAAGGACACCTCTTCACGGTTTCAACACGCACTGCCGGGCTTCCCCAATAGGGGAGCCCGGTTTTTTCATCCCTATAAAACCAGCAGGTCAAAGCCAATTTTCGGGACCAAATACAAATCTGTCGGCTCCCTCCTATAGCGCACTTTGCCATGGAAAAGTACGAGACTTCGGTATGCGGTATCAAGCAATCGTTATTCGGGTCTTTAGGAATCCGCGTGATTAAATGCACGGCAATGGGTACATAGCCAGTACAGTAAGTCCCCGAGGCAGATTGGAGCCACGTATGGATATCAAGGTTTCTGGACGCAAGACGACGGTAACCGATGCTCTGCGTGCGCATGTGGATGAGAAGATCGGCGAGGCGCTCAAGGTTTTCGATATCGAGCCCATGACGGTCGACGTTGTACTTCGCTATGAGAAGAACCCCTCGAACCCCAACCCGGCAATCGTCGAGGTTACGGTTCGTGCCCGCGGTTCGGTGATTCGCGTTGCCGAGCACGGTGCAGATATGTACGCCGCCATCGACCTCTCCGCCGATAAGGTCACCCGCCAGCTGCGCAAGTTCAAGACCAAGGTCGTGGACAACCGCCAGGGCGGTGCCAGCGCCGCGGATGTTGCGCCGGTCGAGCGCGTCGAGGATCTGGCCGACCTGCTGCTGCCCGAGGAAGAGGACGACCTGCTCGTCCGCGAGAAGGTTATCGACGTCACCCCGATGACTGAGGAGCAGGCACTGGTGCAGACCGATCTGCTCGGCCACGACTTCTACGTGTTCGAGAACGCGACGACTGGCCTCATCAATGTGGTGTATCACCGTAAGAATGGTGGATATGGCATCATCAAGCCCCGCATCGAAACACTTGACGAGTAAAATACGTTAACTTGCATGAGTTAACGGTTGGCGGCCATCCCATGCGGGTGGCCGCCTTTTTACGTAAGGAGTCGCTTTGATGGACAAGGCCGCATCCGCCGGTCATTCGAACCGTTGCCGCATCGTCGTCGATACCTGCTGCGACTTTAGCCCCGAGGTCGCCGCGAACCTCGATGTCGATATCCTGGGTTTCCCCTTCATTATCGATGGCGAGGAGCGCACGGATGACATCTGGTCGAGCATCACACCCAAGGAGTTCTACGACCGCATGCGCGCCGGTGCCCGCGTGTCCACCTCGGCTGTGTCGCTCGGTCGCTATATCGAGTTCTTTACCGAGTGCGCCAAAGAGGGCACGCCCACGGTCTACCTGTGCTTTACCTCGGCGCTGTCGTCGAGCTACAACTCCGCGTGCCAGGCGGCGGACGCCGTGCGCGCCGAGTATCCCGATTTTGAGCTGTACGTGGTCGACAACGCTCTGCCCTGCGCGACCGGCGCGCTCTTGGCGCTCGAGGCCGTGCGCCAGCGTTCGGCGGGACTGACCGCCAAGCAGCTGGTCGATTGGGCAAACGAGGCAAAGACCTACGTCCACGGCTACTTTACGCTCGAGAGCTTCGACGCACTGGCTGCCGGCGGCCGCATTCCGCCCGCGGGGGCTCAGCTCACGGCAAAGCTCGATGTCAAGCCCGAGCTCTCCTACGACCTTGCCGGCTCGCTGTCGCTGATCGGCGTCAACCGCGGCCGCAAGAAGGCGCTCAAGTCCATCCTCAAGTCGTTCCGCGAGAACTACGTGCCCGATCGCACCATGCCCATCGCCATCATGACGGCCGATGCCGAGAAGGACGGTGACTGGCTCGAGGCCGCCATCCGCAAGGAGGAAGGCTGCGCCGACGTCACCATCATCCGTAGTTCCGTCGGTCCTACCATCGGCTCGCACGTGGGTCCCGGCATGGTGGCTTGCGCGTTTTGGGGCAAGAATCGCGCCGAGAAAGCCTCGCTTTCCGACCGCATCGCGCGTCGTGTGCGCGGTGAGTAGACAGGCGCTGCGGCTGCAAGTGCCCTCAAGTCACGGCCGAAACGCTGGCACCGAGTATTCAACCTGGTAACAACACCCAACCCAAAAGGAAAGGTTTCATGGCAAACAAGCTCTCCGTCGCATTCATCGGCACCGGAATCATGGGTGCCCCTATCGCCGGCCACATCCTGGACGCCGGCTATCCCGTTACGGTCAACAACCGCACCAAGTCCAAGGCTGCCGCGCTTATCGAGCGCGGCGCCGTCTGGGCCGATACGCCGGCCGATGCCGTGGCTAACGCCGATGTCGTCTTTACCATGGTGGGCTATCCCTCCGAGGTCGAGGCACTCTACCTGGCGGGCGACGGCCTGCTCGCGTGCACCAAGCCGGGTGCGGTCTTGATCGACCTCACCACGAGCTCGCCCGAGCTTGCCCGTGACATTGCCGAGGCCGCCCAGGTTTCTGGTCGCATGGCGTTTGACTGCCCCGTCACCGGCGGCGAGTCGGGCGCTATCGCCGGTTCGCTCACGGCTATCGTGGGTGCTACCGAGAACGACATCGCGCCGGTCCGCGACATCCTTGCCACCTTTGCGGCCAACATCTGCTGCTTCGATGGCGCCGGCAAGGGCCAGGCTGCCAAACTCGCCAACCAGGTGTCGCTGGGCGCCTGCATGGTCGGCATGGCGGACGCCATGGCATTTGCCGAGCTGAGCGGTCTTGACCTGGAGAAGACCCGCCAGATGATCCTGGGCGGCACCGGCAAGTCCGGCGCCATGGAGAGCCTGGCGCCCAAGGCGCTCGACGGCGACTACAAGCCCGGTTTTATGGTCGAGCACTTCATTAAGGACCTGCGCCTGGCGCTCGCTTACGCCGACGATCGCGAGCTCGCGCTGCCCGGTGCCGACGTGGCCTTTACGCTCTACGATATGCTCGACGCCATCGGTGGCGCCAAGCTGGGCACCCAGGCCATCACGGTACTCTACAAGGAGGAGGCCGACGCCATCGCCGCCGGTCTGGACTGGTCGCAGTATCGCCCCGAGGAGCATGGTGCCCACGAGGACGGCTGCGGTTGCGGCGAGCACGGCGACGACCGCGAGTGCGGTTGCGGCCACCACCACGGCGAGGACCACGAGTGCTGCGGCGGCCACGGCCATGACGACGGCCACGAGTGCTGCTGCGGCCACCATCACGAGGAGTAGCGACCATGAGCTGGACGTTCGTGGTGCTTGCGCTGGTGCTCTTTCTCTTTGCGATCTACATCGGCTTTTTGTGCGGCCAGTGGGCGTGCGAAAAGCGCGTCATCACCAAACGCGACTACTGGATCGCCAATTTTGTAGGTGCGGCGGCAGTCGTCCTGCTAACCTGGGTGTTCTCGCTGTTCCCGCTGGTGCAGTTTGCGCCGATCGGCTGGCTCGGCGGCTTTATCGCCGGCCTTAAGATGAGCTTTGGCGAGTCCGTCGGCCCGTGGCGCAAGCACGACGAGGTCTTTAACGTCAACAAGGCACACCGCGCCGCCGCCGATGCAGGCGACGCCGAGGAGCGCCGCCGCGCGCGTCACAATGGCGCGGCCGACCGACAGCTCATCTCGGTCACCGATGACAGCAAGGGTGCTGGCAAGCACGCTAAGAAATAGTAAGAAGAGGTAACTATGGCAGAAAACAAGGAAGAACAGCTCACCGATGAGGAGCTGGCACAGCTTCAGCTGGCAGAGGAGAACGAGAACGCCGTCGACCGTCTGGTCAAGGAGCTCGGCTGCCCCACGCGCCGTATCCGCCAGTTTGCCGCCCGCGTGCTGCACCTGCTCGCCGAGCGCGATCCACAGCGCGTCGTGCCCTGCGTGCCCGCGCTGATCGAGGCACTCGACCGCCCCGAGGCTCAGACCCGCTGGGAGGCCCTCGATGCCCTGGCGGCGCTCGCCACCACCTGCCCCGAGCAGCTGGGCGATGCCTTTGAGGGCGCCGAGACCGCGCTGTTTGACGAGATTTCCTCCACGCTGCGCTATGCCGCCTTCCGCCTGCTGTGCGTGTGGGGCGCCACGAGCGTCGAGCGCTCGCGCGAGGCTTGGCCCATCCTGGACGAGGCCATCCAGTGCTACCACGGCGACCTCGAGTATCGCGACATGCTCGGTTGCCTGTACGAGTTTGGCCAGGGCGAGATTGACGCCGAGGTCGCCGAGAAGCTCGCGCTGCGCCTTAAGTTCGATGCCGAGAACGGCAAGGGCAGCTATCTCAAGGCCCGTTCGAGCGAGATTTGCGAAATGCTTGTTAAACGTTTTGGCCTGGATCTCTCCAAAAAGAAGAAGCGTGCTAGCGTTAAAAAATCTGACGACGCCGAAGACGAGGAGTAACAGATTATGGCGCACGATGTAGTCCTGATCCCCGGTGACGGTATCGGTCCCGAGATTACGCAGGCCATGCGCCGCGTGGTCGAGGCCACCGGTGTCCAGATCAACTGGAATGTCCAGGAGGCCGGCGCCGGCGTCATGGACGAGTTTGGCACGCCACTGCCTCAGCACGTGCTCGATGCGGTCGCCGAGACCAAGGTTGCTATCAAGGGCCCCATCACCACGCCGGTCGGTACGGGTTTCCGCAGCGTCAATGTGGCCCTGCGAAAGCACTTCGACCTGTATGCCTGCGTGCGCCCTTGCCTGTCGCAGCCGGGCGACGGCTCGCGCTTCCGCGACGTCGACCTGGTCATCGTGCGCGAGAACACCGAGGACCTCTACGCCGGCATCGAGTTCGATGAGGGCGCTGCCGAGGTCGAGGAGCTCTCGCAGCTCGTCGAGCGCTCGGGTCAGAAGACCTTCGCCGCTGATTCCGCCATTTCAATCAAGCCGATCTCCATCGCCAAGAGCCGCCGCATTGTGGAGTATGCCTTTGAGTATGCCCGCCGCTGCGGCCGCAAAAAGGTGACGGCCGTGCATAAGGCCAACATCATGAAGGCGACCGACGGCCTGTTCCTGCGCGTGGCGCGCGAGGTGGCCGCCAACTATCCCGATATCGAGTTCAACGACAAGATCGTCGACGCCACCTGCATGGGTCTGGTCCAGAACCCCAACGACTTCGATGTCCTGGTGCTGCCCAACCTGTACGGCGATATCGTGAGCGACCTGTGCGCCGGCCTGGTGGGCGGCTTAGGGATGGCCCCCGGCTCCAACATCGGTGCCGACTGCGCCATCTTCGAGGCAACGCACGGCTCCGCGCCCGATATCGCTGGCCAGGATATCGCCAACCCCACGGCCGAGATCCTCTCTGCTGCGATGATGCTCGATCACCTGGGCGAGAACGACGCGGCCAATCGCATTCGCGCCGCCGTTTCTGCCACGCTCGACGAGGGTGAGCAGGTTACCGGCGACGTTCGTCGTGCCCAGACCGGCTCCGTTGAGGGCGCTGTGGGCACGCAGGCCTTTGCCGATGCCGTTATCGCGCACCTGGCCTAAGGCATGCAGACTGCAAACGCCTAAATAGTACTTAAGTGTTTGCGTATAACCTGAGAATCAATACGCCCGGCGCTCTGTCGGGCGTATTCTATTGCGGACTATGTTTCCTAACAAGGAGTAACTGATATGGGTCTGATTCAAAAGAAGGACGAGAAGGACGAGATCGACGGCATCCAGATCATCGAGCGCGGCGAAGGCCCCGACGGTGACGAGGACGAGAAGATCGATCTGGTCGCCGGTACGTCTGCCGAGCACATTGCCGCCGGCACGACGGCCGAGGAGGAGGACGCTCGCCTGGAGGCAAAGATCGCCGCGGACGCCGCCGACGAGAACCTCATGCCCGAGGAACAGGACGAGGACGACGACTCCGACGCGGACGACCATGCATCCAAGCACAAGAAGACGATGATTGCCGCCTTTGTTGTCGCTATCGTGATCGCTGCTGTGGTCGGCTTCTTTATCGGCAACGGTGGTTTTGGCGGCAAGGGCGTCGGCTCGGCGACCCTCACCGAGGACCAGCTCGATTCGACC
This sequence comes from uncultured Collinsella sp., assembly GCA_902495945.1. GTDB lineage: Bacteria > Actinomycetota > Coriobacteriia > Coriobacteriales > Coriobacteriaceae > Collinsella. Next base: position 839 of record CABUZD010000064.1, on the reverse strand, counting down.
GTGGCAAGCTACAGCTACAACGGCAAGAAGAGCGACATCACCGCGCGCGAGGCCATCGAGAGCCAGTACAGCCTCGACACCGTCAAGGATGGCGATGGCAACTACACCGCTCCGTCTGCCGACGTCATCCTGTCCTACGTGCGCAACAAGATTCTGCTCGATGCTGCCGAGGACGAGGGCATTACCGTTTCTTCCAAGGAAATGAAGAAGTACGCTGAGGATTCCATCGGCACCTCCGACTACAAGACCATGGCCACGCAGTACGGCGTGTCCAAGGACCAGGCCAAGCAGATCGTCCGTCAGTCCGCGACGCTGCAGAAGCTCTACAAGAAGAAGGTGGGCGACAGCTCCGCAAGCATGCCGACTGCTCCGACCGAGCCTTCTGACGGCAACGAGGAGACTGCGAGCAAGGACTACGCCGATTACATCATCAACCTTGCCGGCGACGAGTGGGATAGCGAAAAGGGTACCTGGAAGGACGCCGATAGCACCTACGCTAAGGCCTTCGCTGACGATGCCTTTACGGCCGATAGCGCCACCTACAAGCAGGCCATGACCGCCTATTACACCGCCTACCAGCAGTATTCCTCGCAGGCTTCGAGCGCCAGCTCCAAGTGGACCGAGTACGCCAACGGCCTCTACGCCAAGGCCAATATCAGCATCTACGGCCTGTTTGCGTAAGGTTTGCCTGCACTACTGCGCGTTAACCGATCACCTGATTAAGCCCGCTAGAACGGACAATGAACTGCGCCCCAAATCTTGGACGCCCTAAATAGCGACTAGGCCGCGAGGGCCTGATTCCGGAACTCCTCCGGGGTCAGGCCCTTCAATCTTACCTG
>CABUZD010000063.1 GCA_902495945.1 uncultured Collinsella sp. | reverse complement strand
CGGCCCTCCCTGGGTACGAAGCGCTGGGGTACCGTCGCTTGTTTGCGCTGCGACCGTGTTTCCCGTTGCGCTCGCCAGTCGCTTAGCGCTTGATCTCGATATCGTCGAGCTTGACGTCCATGGCCTCGGTCTTGGCCTCGGCGATGTCGTCGGCAAATTCCAGAGACTTCATCATGGTCTCGACGGCGTCCTTGTGCTCCTCGACGTTGTCGATGCGCACGTAGACGCTGCCGCCGCCTGCTTCGGTGAAGTACTCAGTCGTCACGCCGCCCGAGTGTGTATAGGAAGCGTTGCGCCAAGTCTTGCCGTTGTACTTGACGGGGTCATTCTCGGTCCACTCAAAGCTGGCATTCCACTTTGCCTCGTAGTCGAACAGCTCGTCGGCGTTCTTGTCAGGATCGAAGACGGGGATGAAGCGATCGCTGGCGTGCTCGCTCTCGGTGAACTTAAACTGGGCCCTGTCGGCAGTGTCGCCTGCGACGTCGGTGATCTCGACGCCCTCGGGGACCTCGACCTTAAACCAAATGAAGTCGGTCCTCATATCCACGGCTGGCTTTTCTGCGCCGCCGCCACCGCCACTGCCGGTAGCGCCGCCGCTTCCGCCGCAACCCACCAGGGCAACCGCGGCAAAAAGACTCATGCAGAGGGTGAGAATCGCAAAGGCCTTCTTTTTCATGGTCGTGTCCTCCTCGATCTGTAACCGCCCATGGATTACCTGTCTTTACTGTACGCGTGAGCAGCTCATTCGGGTGGGCCATGTGTCCCATTCTGGGGGCAGGATTTGCGCCGACAAGTGGCAATATGCGAGGGCGCAAAAGAGGGGAGGGCTGGTGCTGTCGGCCCTCCCCGGGTTGGGCGCCCGTTGTTTTAATGGGGCGCGCCTACGCGGGTTCGCGTAGGCGCGTACGGGTGCCCCGTTACTTGATCTCGATGCTCGAAATCTCGACTTCACGTGCCTCGTCAACTGCTTTCTTCATGTCGTCGGGGAACTCGATGGAGTTGAGAAGCGCCTCGGCTTCTTTCTTGTGCAGGTCGAAGTTCGCGATGAGAACGCAGACGCTTCCCGGCTCAACGTCGGTAAAGAGATAGGTATGGGTGCCGCGGTTGTCCTTGCACGTTCCGGTGAGCCATGTCCTGCCGTTGTACTCGACGGGGTCGCCAACTTCCCACTGGAACATGCTGCTCTTTCGACCTTCATCGGCAAGAGCCTCTTCTGCCGTCATCTTCTCTTCCCAAACAGGTATGAAGCGGTCAACCGTGGTGTTCTCGTTCTCGGGGAAGGTGAGCTGGACCCTGTCGGCGTTCTTGCCGGCGGAGTCGCTCACGCCAACGCTCTCGGGCATCTCGACCTTAAACCAGATAAAGTCGGTCTTCTTGGCGACGGGGACCTTTTCCTTGCTCTCGCTCTTGGGGGCGCTGCCGCCGCCCGATGCGCTCCCGCCGCAGCCGACAAGGGCAAACGCGGCAAAGAGGGCGATGCAAAGGGAAAGGATCGATAGGGTCTTTTTCTTCATGGTGGCGTCCTCCTTGTCTGCCAGGGACATCGTGTGCCGCGGATCGCTGGGGCGGCGGTTACGCATGCGCATGATGTCTTTGTTTACTGTGCGGTTATTCTTCCATTTGTCGTCCGGTGCCGTGATGAGCTTGCCCCAACATAGGGCTCCTTACCTATATGTATGCCCCAGTTGCCGCTGCCCGGAAGTCTCGAAAGGTGGGCCATGTGTCCCATGTTTGCGGTGCCGACGCCTATCGTTCGTCATAGAAATCCGCGATGGCCAGGTGCGCTGACGCTTATGTACTTATGGGCTAGACTTAGCACCATTATGTGATCGATGCGGTCGGTCGGCGGTTTCCACCCGACCGATGTATATGACTTGAAGGTGCATGTGTATGAGCCAAGAGATGATGGACAAGACCTGCCGCGGGTTTGCCGAGGCGCTGGCCGCGCGCGAGCCGGTTCCCGGCGGTGGCAGCGCGAGCGCCTTTGTGGGCGCGCTGGGCGCCTCGCTGTGCGGAATGGTTGCCCGCTACGGTGCGACCAATCCCGCGCTTGCTGATCGTGCGGATGACCTGACGCGTGCGTTTGCCCAGGCTGATGAGCTGGCCCAGGAGCTTGTCGAGTTGGTTGCCGAGGACGTTCGTGCCTACAGGCGGGTGTCCGCGGCGTACGGTATTCCGCGTGACGATCCGGCTCGAGCGACCGCGATTCAGGATGCGCTGCATGTGGCCGCTATGCCGCCGTATCGCATTATGGATGCCTGCGGGCGTGCGCTGGCGCTGCTCGAGGACATGGCCGACAAGGGTTCGCGTCAGCTGCTGTCCGATGTGGCGTGCGGCGCCGTGTTCTGCCGTGCCGCTATGCAGGGCGCGAGCTTGACGCTCTTTGCGAACACCACGTCTATGAAAGATCGCGTTCGTGCCGAGGAGCTCGAGACGGCGTGTGATGAGCTGCTCGACACATGGTTGCCGCGCGCCGATGCGCTGGCGCGCCGCGCCGCCGACGCTGCAAGGAAGAGAGGATAGCCATGGCTGAGCTACTGAAGGGTGCTCCTGTTGCTCGCGCGCTGACCGAGGAACTTGCTGTTCGCTGTGCCGCTTTGCGTGAGCGCGGCGTTGTGCCGACGCTCGCCATCGTTCGCGTGGGCGAGCGCGAGGACGACCTATCCTACGAGCGCGGTGCGCTCAAGCGCTGTGAAAAAGTGGGGATTGAGGTTCGTCGCGTTTTGCTTCCCGCCGATGTTTCGCAGGACGAGCTGTTGACGGCCATCGAGGACATCAATACCGATTCGGCTGTCCATGGCTGTCTGATGTTCCGCCCGCTGCCCGCCGGCCTTGACGAGAACGCCGTCGCCGCAGCGCTCGATCCCGCCAAGGACGTTGACTCCATGACGCCGGCTTCGCTGCTCACCACGCTTTCGGGGCGCGGTGAGGGTTTTGCCCCCTGCACAGCCGAAGCCGTGCTTGCTTTGCTGGATCATTATGGCGTTGAGCTGGATGGAGCTAAGGTTGCTGTGGTCGGGCGCTCGCTGGTGATCGGGCGTCCTGTTGCTGCCATGCTTACGGCGCGCAATGCGACCGTGACGACGTGCCATACGCATACGCGCGACCTTGCTGCCGAGTGCCGTGCGGCTGATATTGTGGTTGCCGCCGTTGGACGCGCGCGCACGATTGGCGTGGATGCCGTTCGCGAGGACCAGACGATCATTGATGTGGGCATTAACTGGGATGAGGACGCTGGCAAGCTGGTGGGTGACGTCGATTTTGTTGCCGCGGAGCCGGTTGTTGGTGCCATCACCCCCGTGCCGGGCGGCGTGGGCGCCGTGACAACGGCGATTCTCGCCAAACACGTGATCGAAGCGGCCGAGCGCGCATCGAAATAGGCGTTTTGAAGCTGTTTGAGGGGTTAGTTCTATACCCCGTGGACAAAAAATGCCAAATATGAGTAGTGTTGCCAAGATAGTCACATATATTTTAGGTTAATTTGGCTCTCTAACGATATTTATTATCGATAGAGAGCCTATTTTATTGGACCTATGGGGAATTACATCATCTAATTTTTGAACAAATGTAGACTTCCGGCACCCATGCGTAGCAAAAATGCTGTTACTAAATTGGTGACAGTACTCATATTTGGCATTTTTTGACCACAGGGGTTGCCGGTGCCGTGGTTTCGCCCTTTCTGCTCCGAAGCGATACACTGTTGCCGTTTGATTTCTTCGCTCAAGGAGGATGCGCATGCCGTGCACAACGATTCTGGTCGGTAAGAACGCAAGCTACGACGGGTCGACGCTTGTCGCCCGCAACGAGGACTCGTCCAACGGGGTGTTTGAGCCCAAGCGTATGCGCGTGGTGCATCCCGACGAGCAGCCGCGCGTCTACACGAGCGTCCTGAGTCACCTGACCGTTGAACTGCCCGATAATCCCATGCGCTACACGGGCGTCCCCGATGTTGTCCCGGGCCACGGCATCTGGGCCGAGGCCGGTTTCAACGAGCTCAATGTGGGCATGTCCGCAACCGAGACGCTCACCACCAATGAGCGCGTTCGCGGCGCCGACCCGCTCGTGGACTACGTACCCGCCAAGGGCAACGAGGGTGAGGACGGCTATGTGCCGGCGCAGCCTGGTGGGCTGGGCGAGGAGGACATGGTGACCCTGGTCCTGCCGTACGCTAAGTCCGCCCGCGACGGCGTTCGTATCCTGGGCGACCTGCTCGAGCGCTACGGCACCTACGAGAACAACGGCATCGCCTTTAGTGATGTGGACGACATCTGGTGGCTCGAGACCATCGGTGGTCACCACTGGATTGCCAAGCGCGTGCCTGACGACGCCTATGTGACCATGCCCAACCAGCTGGGTATCGACAGCTTTGACCTGGATGACGCCGAGGGCGCCCAGGCCGACCACATGTGCTCCGCCGACTTGCGCGCCTGGATGGCCGAGTGGCATCTGGACCTGACGCTGGGCGTCGAGGGCGACGGCTCGGCTGCGGTCTTTAACCCGCGCGAGGCCTTTGGCTCGCACAGCGACAGCGACCACGTCTACAACACGCCGCGCGCGTGGTACATGCAGCGCTGTCTCAACCCCAGCGACGTGTGGGATGGCCCCGACGCCGACTACACGCCCGAGAGCGACGATATCCCCTGGAGCCGCGTGCCCGAGCGCAAGGTGACCATCGAGGACATCAAGTACGTACTCTCGAGCCACTACCAGGGCACGGAGTACGATTGCTACGGTAGCAAGGGCACGCCCGCTACGCGTGGCGCATATCGCCCCATCGGCATCAACCGCAACAGCCAGCTCGCCGTGTTGCAGCTGCGTCCCTATGCGCAGCCGGCCTATCGCGCCGTGCAGTGGATGGCGTTTGGCTCCAACTCGTTTAACGCGCTGGTTCCGCTGTACGCCAACGTCGAGACCATGCCCGAGTACTATGCCGACACGCAGGCTCGCGTGACGTCTGAAAACTTCTACTGGGCCAACCGCCTGATCGGCGCCCTGGCTGACGTCCGTTTCCATGAGTGCGGCCGCGCGGTCGAGGATTATCAGGAGAAGGTCGGCGGCATGGGCCACAAGCAGATCCATGACGTCGACGCTGCCGTAGCCGCTCTGCCCGAGGCCGAGGTGCCTGCCGAGCTTGCACGCGCCAACGAGGCCTTTGCCGAGCGTGTTCGCGTAGAGACCGATGCTCTACTGGGCAAGGTGCTCTACACCACGAGCTGCGCCATGAAGAACTCTTTTGCGATGAACGACAACGTGAGGTAAGGGTTTCCCGTCGATCGAATAGCGCTAAAACGCTTTGTCGCTTTCGCTCAATCTTGGGTACAAGAACGCCAATGCAGTTGTTTGTGATTGGAGACAACCATGGTTATGAAACTCGATCAGCTTGTTAACGGCGCCATTAACGTGGGCTTTGGCGCTGCTGCCGTTGCTGTCGAAGGCGGCAAGAAGGTCCTCGACGACCTCAGTACCAAGGGCGAGCAGGTCCGCAAGGACACCGCCACCCCCGATATCGCCCGCAGTGTGTCCGACATGTTCGAGCAGGCCGGCGGTACCATCTCCGATCTGACCGAGCGCTTGGGCACGCAGGGCGAGACCGCGGCCCAGCGCGTGCTTGACGAGCTCATCCTTGCCCGGGTCCGCGTCATGACCGCCCCCGAGCGCACGGCCTTCCTGGCCCATGTACGCGACATCGTCGATTCGGTCGAGGACAACGTGACCTCGGTGCCCGTCGAGTCCGTTGAGCCCGACGATGCGAAGGATACCGAAGAGGCCGAGTAGCAGCGCAGATGGCAGATTCCACCACCGATTTCAACAATCTAGATCCTCTGGGTGACGAGGCGGCGGTTGTCGATGAGGTCGACGCCGCCGTCTCGGGCGCTCGCAAGAAGCCGCGCGCTGTCGATATGGTGCCCGAGGAGCCCGACGCGATGGCGCCGGACGAGGAATACCAGCTCACGCCGGCGGGTCGTCGCGAACGCATTGGGCAGATTGTTCGCCTGGTCAAAAAGTACCGCGTGTGGGATAACCTCACGCCGGTTCGTTTGCGCCGCCTGCTCGAGGAACTCGGCCCCATGTTCGTCAAGATGGGGCAGATTCTGGCCAACCGGTCCGAGATTCTGCCGCAACGCTTTTGCGACGAGCTGCGTCGTCTGCGCTCCGACGTGGAGCCGGTGCCGTACGAGGTCGTACTCAGTTGTCTGGAAGAAGAATACGGCCTGCGCCTGGGGGAGATGTTCGATGCGATCGACCCCAATCCGCTTGGTAGCGCATCGCTTGCGCAGGTGCACCGCGCACGTCTGGTGACGGGCGAGGACGTGGCCGTCAAGGTGCAGCGCCCCGGTGCGCAGCAGGTTATGGCACAGGACATCGATATCATCCGCTCGGTGGTGCGTATCGTTTCCAAGTTCGTCAACACCGATCAATTCGTTGACCTGCACGGCGTAGTCGAGGAGTTGTGGACCTCGTTTCGCGAGGAGACCAACTTTTTGGCCGAGGCCAAAAACCTCAATGACTTCTATGAGTTCCATAAGAGCGTTCATGGCGTGACGTGCCCTAAATCCTATCTGGACCTGTGCACCGAGCACGTGGTGGTTATGGACTACGTCGACGGCATTTCGATCGCCGATCCTGAACGCTTGGTGGCCGAGGGCTATGACTTGGAAAAGATCGGTGCCGCGATTGTCGAGGACTACTCGACGCAGGTGCTCGACGACGGCTTTTTCCATGCCGACCCGCATGCGGGAAACATCATCCTCAAAGACGGCATCGTTTACTTTATCGACTTGGGCATGGTCGGACGCATGTCGAGCCACGATCGCGGTATCGTTAAGGACATGATTTTCGCCGTGGCCGAGGGTGACGTGCCCAAGCTCAAGGATTCGCTCATGCGCTTCGCCGTGACGCGTGGCGACTCGGCTGAGCTCGATCATTCAGCTTTTTTGTCCGACCTTGACTTTATCGTGGCTGACTTTGCGGGCCTTGACCTGAAGGATCTGGATATCGGCGAGTTTTTGACCTCGCTGCTAAACCTGGCGCGCAAAAACGATGTTGAGCTGCCGAGCGTGGTGACGATGTTCGCGCGCGGCATGGTGACGCTCGAGGGTTTGCTGACCGAGTACATGCCCAACGTCAACATGATCCAGATCATTCAGGCTCATATCAAAAACGAGAAGAGCACCTATGCCCGCATGCGCGAGATGAGCCGCGACTTTGCAGCGAGCAGTTATCGCGCGGCGAAGGGCTCGCTCGAGGCGGCCGAGTATCTGGGGCTGGCTTCGCGCATGCTTACGCGCGGCCAGCTTAAGGTGAACACGCAGATCATGAGCAGCGATAAGGCACTGCGACAGCTGGGCGGAATTATCGACCGCATGTCGATGGCTATCGTTATCGCCGGCCTGTTTATCGGTTCGTCGGTGGTGTACTACGCACGCATCGAGCCGGTTGTGTTTGGTATCCCGGTCATTGGCTTTATGGGCTACGTGAGCGCGCTGGTGCTGGCGCTTATGCTGGGCCGCAATATCTGGCTCAACAGCCACGGCGGCAAACACTAGAGGCTGCGACCGTCACCGCATTTTCCTATCGCAAACAATAGCTTTTACCTTGGGCTTCGCCTGTGTGCGGGGCCCTTTTGCGTGATACCATTTTGACGGTAATAATCGATGGCCTAGATGGTGGTGCGGAGACGCACGAACGCGCGGTTTTCCTGCGCGTTTGGGAGAATCGGGGTGCAAGTCCCCGGCTGTACCAGTAACCGTAATTCCTCTTGGCTCGGGATGTTCGCGTCGCAGATCGGACGACGCGCCTGAGCCGTTAAGGTTAAGTCGGATCGCCTCCCATCTTGCATGCGGCTGCGGCGTATGCCGCCGGTGTGCATAGGGCTCTGGAGGGAAGGGGGACCCCGATGGGGGAACTCGAGCGTAACATGCGCGATGACGTGGGGCAGCCTCAAGGCAACGCTCCAAGTGCAGACAGTAGGAGACAAATGGATATGTTTGAGGACGAGCGCCAGCGCGTCTCGCATCGCCGTGGCGCAATTGCACGCGGCGTAGCCAAGCGCGGCCTGGTGGCATTCCTGGCCTTCGCGATGGCCTTTGGCACCACACCGGCTCAGCTGTGGGCCGAGGGCGTCGAGGGCATTGCCGAGGCTGTGGCTCAGGCTGCGACGCCGGGCGAGGACGCAGCGCTTGCGGGCGGTGCCGCTGAGCAGAGCGGCGCCGAGGTTTCGGATTCTGGGAGCGCGCCTGCAGCTAGTGCCGCCGCAACAAAGGCAGCAACTGGCGACGAAGGCTCGGCGACGGGGGAGAGCCCTGCCGCGAGCGAGCAGTCTTCAGCGGCATCCGCTGGCCAAGCAGGATCTGCCGCCGCGGCTGCCGTTCAGACAGAGAACCCGACAGAAACCGGCGATGTCGCCAAGAAGCAAGTCGAGGTCTCGTTCTCGATTATCGGCACCGATGCCGACGGCAAGGCTCAGACCTGGGTGGCACCTACGCAGCTCAAGCTCGACGAGGGCGCGACGGCTGCGGATGCCTTCATTAAGCTGCAGCAGAAGACGGGCTTCAAGGCGAAGTACGATCCGAACACGGCATACGGTTTCTACCTCGAAAGCATCACATCCCTGAGCGATGGCCGCACGCTTGCCTACGATCCGACGACTCATGCCTACTGGCAGCTGTTCGTCGACGGCGCGTCTTCCTCGGTTGGCGCGAGCAGCGTCAAGCTCACCCAGGGGCAGAAGATTGAGTTTGCCTATACGGCTGGTAGCTCGTCCCCTGTCGTTAAGGACCAGCTTGCTGCGAATGTGACCGTCATTGGTCGCGATGCCCAGGGCAAGACTCAGACTTGGGTCGATAACGCGCAGTATGTGGTGACGTCCGGTTCGAGCGCGCTTGACCTTACGAAGGTCGCGCTCGAGGCGAATGATATTGACGCCGTTGCTGCGGGCTCCTTCATTCTGAGCCTTAAGTACAACGGCGTTGAGCTGGGTACGCCGCTCGATTATTCGACCTATTGGCAGCTGTTTATCAACGGCAAGCCGAGCGACTACACGGCAGACAATGTCACCATTCATGCTGGCGATACCGTTACGTGGTTCTACGGTGGCTGGGGCGACCAGTTGCCGTCCGATTCTGTTCATGCTTCTGTTCAGGTCCTCGGTAAGGACAAGGACGGCAAGCAGCAGGTTTGGGCTTCGACGGGCCAGACGAGCCTCAAGGCAGGCTCCACTGCCAAGGATTTGCTGGAGCAGACCGGTCTTACCCTCCATGCTGACGAAAAGTCTTGGGGCTGGTACCTCTGGGGCATTGACTCGCCGCTTGACGGTAAGATCTGTAAGTCTGATCCTGCGACCGGTAGTTATTGGCAATTCTATGTAAATGGCAAGTTCGCCGACGTTGGCGCCGGTGCCTACGAGCTCCAACCCGGCGACGCCGTCACCTTTATGTATGCTGGCGACAGCGATGCCCTTCCTGGCCAGGTTCTTGGGTCTGTCGATGTTATCGGTCCCGATGTCAACGGGAACAATACGCGTTGGGGCACGGCAAGCAATGTTTCTCTGCCCGAAGGCTCCACGGCCCAGAACCTTATTGAGG
>CABUZD010000062.1 GCA_902495945.1 uncultured Collinsella sp. | reverse complement strand
TTGTCGAGCGCATGGAAGAGTTGGCCCTCATGCGCGCATTGATGCAAACCGGTACGCTTTCCATAGACGGAAGCGGCTTTGCTCGCGGGTGCAAGTTGAGCGGAGGCGACCTCGACGCCCTTGAGAGTCGATTGCAGTCGCTGGAGATTATCAAGCGGGTTGTCGACGCTCTTCATTACAAGCCAGAGCTCGACATCAGTGCGTTGACCACTCAGGATTTAAGAAACATCGAGACAATTTACAAGGGATTGGTTGAGAACGCACCCCTCCACTACAAGGATCGGCAAAACGGATTCGGATATATCAATCTGGGGAACCATCCGATTAAGCTCGTGTTTTACCAAGTATCTGAAGATATGTACCGAATGGTCGATGGGCTTCGACTGGATGACCTGACGGTCTCGGTGTTCTTCCGGGGCGAGGGGGATGCCCCCGTAGTCGTCGCACCTCTGTTCGTCCAAACGATGCAGGACTATATGAGGCTTGCCAATATCGATTCCGAGGTGTTTGACGCTAAGTTGAAGCAGTATCCAGTCACCGAAGTTAGCTCTGCCTACGTCAACGACAAGATGCTTGAAATGCTATCAGCCTACGATCAAGATGCGTGCTGTAAGGAAGAGTTGCTGAAATGCTGCGAGATGACCGTAGACGCCCTGGAAGCTTTTGCGGATCGAGAGGCAACCCTGATAAATCGATATCAAATTGCCGCTCGAAAGCGAGATCTTACTAGCGAGGAGAAATCTGAGTTAATGGCAATCCAGCTGAATTCAGATAGTGTGCTGTCGAAAGCATGCGCAGCAGCCTTGCGCGGAGACTCGGACATGGCCTCTGCGCTCAGAGCGTCACTTGACGAAGAGGCACGAACGACGCTCGGCTCATGGCCGATCGGCCGTTTCTTCGCATAAGACCGCATAGACTTTTTGAGGCATCGAAATGAAGCTACTCGTCGAATCGATTAGAAATGCGGTTGAGAAAGACTGCCTTATCCCAGCCCTTATGTCTTCCCTTACCATTCCCGACGCCATGGGGCAGCTTCTTTATCCCAATCTCGTCCTTCATAACGGGAAGAGAGCGGCGGGGCGGCAGTATGTGAAGTGGTTTGATGACTGGGCGGCAAACGACTTCCTGTTTTCGGGAGACCCCTCGAACGAAGGTGAAACGATTCCAGGTCAAATCTTTAATGGGAAGATGTGCTGGAAGCTCCGGTGCTCCCTGTTGCATTCAGGCGACTACGATGTGTCGGTCGATGCTCCAGGGAAAGACGAGAGCTTCGACTACGACTACAAGTTCGAGCTTGTCCTCCACGGGTGCAACGCCCTCTGCTCTTCCTGGCCGTCGCCCAAGAGCGGGATGCGTGCGACTAAGAGCGTGACGTTCCGCGTTGATGCGGCGTCGCTCGCGAGCTCGCTGTGCAACGCCGCGGAGGCCTGTCTTAAAGAAACGGGCGAAACGGTCAGTTACCCCAATCTGGAGTTATTCGACGTGGCTGCATGGGCGGATAGATTCAATACTCGCTGAGCCATCTCGTCAAACTCCTTGTGTGCTAAACGTTGGTGTTGGCGCCCCGGAAAAGGGGTGTGGCCAGCGCCTAGAATCTTCAGCTATCACGCTGAGACGATAGGAGATGACCACATGGACACTATGGCGCACGAGGCGCCCGCGACGCCGTTGCTTGCGTTTCGCTATCGCTGCTCGAAGCGTGTCGCTTGGGGCCCTGGCCGGAGGAGAGACGACCGCTCCCTGCGAGACTGCGGAACCACCTATATCCGCTTGCTGCGGGCTTGCTTGAACCAGTTCCTCTTGAAAGAATCTATACCTCCGAAGAACTTGTTGTACGTCTCACCGTTCTCCTTGGCCTCGTACTTGACCAAGGCAAGTTCGATGGTGCAGAGGTAATCCGCCACTTGCTCGAGGCGGTAATCGGTCATCGAGGTCTTGCGGCGTCGGACGACCCTTTTTGAGAGGACCTTGCCCACCGAGTCGTCTCGCCCGCGGAACAGAAGGAGCGCATCCTCGCGACCTTCGGCGACCTGTGCTGCGAGATGGAGGGCTGCACCATCGTGCAGGGCCCTTTCCAAAGCGAAGTGTCGAGCCGAAGTGTTGAGCGTCGGCCCTGAATGTTCAATGGCCGTTGTTTTCTGCCCCTCAAGTGGTGAACTTCCCCTCGGGGCTGTTGATTCCCCCACGCGCCCCCTTCCGTTCTCTGTGTTCCCCTTATACTCCTTGTACAAGGAGGTAAGAAGTCATGGACAAGACCGCACAGGACAGCTTGGCAAAGAAGCCCGTCGACATGAGGGACAGGATTCTCGAGCATCTCGAGGCCCTCACCTCTGCTGTCTCGCTCGACGACCTTGCCCGTCTGTCCACCTCCGACATCGCCGAGACGCTCATCATCTCCAGGAGTCTGGCGAGCCAGTACCTCAACGACCTTGTTCGCGCCGGCCTTGTGGTTAAGGTGGCGGGCAGGCCTGTCCGTTATTTTCATCGCCGCGCGTTCCAGAAGCGTTTTCAGGTAAAGCTCTCTGCAAGCGAGTACGCCTCGCTCGCCGACCTCATCCAGGCGACGGGAATCGCCGATCACCGTGACTTCGCGCGTGCCGTGGGCTTTGACCTGAGCCTCAGCTCCGTTGTCGAGCAGTGCAAGGCTGCGGTTCAGTACCCTCCGTTTGGCCTGCCCATCCTCTTGAGCGGCGGCGTGGGTGTCGGCAAGTCTTTCCTTTCTCGTCTTGTGTACGAGTACGGCAAGAACCAGGGCTTGCTGTCCCGCGACTCCTCCTATGTGCGCATCGACTGCGCCGGGGTCCCGGACGCCGCCTCGTTCAACGGGCTTCTTGACGAGTCGATCGCGAAATCGCGCGGGGGTGTGGTTTTTGTCAACGGCATCGAGGCACTCTCTCCCTCTGCGATGGAGCACTGCCTTGCGACGGCCCTCGGGCTCAATGCCTCCCAGGATGCGCCGCGCGCTCGCCTCGTTCTTTCGACGACGCTTTCCGCCGATGATCTGAAGGTTTCCTCGGCCTACAGCAAAATGCCCATCTGTGCCCGTGTCCCCTCACTCAAGGAGCGGACCCCCGAGGAGCGCGAGGATCTCATCTTGAGCTTCCTGCGCAGCGAGGGGTGCCGAATCGGTTCTGATGTGAAGATCAGTCGCGGCGCATACCGTTGCCTCGTGAACGCGGACTTTTCCGATAACATCGCCGGCTTGCGCGCCTGCGTGACGAACTGCTGCGCCAAAGCGTTCCTCAATCGCGAGGGCGACTACGTCGTCGTTCGCCCGTATCTTCTTCCCAGCGGGCTCCTCTCCTCCGCGCAGATCGATCAACAGCCCGACGATGGCGTTCTGATCGACGCGTCCCTGGATGCCGCCGAGAGCACAGGGCCGGTCGAGCAGGCGCTCGATGCCCTGTGCTCTCTCGATGAGCGATTCTGCGCCGGGGAGCTCTCTGTCTCCGAGCTCGTCTCGCAAGCTGTCTCCGCTGTGCGCGGCGTTGAGGATCACTTGATCTTCGGCCGCGGCGTTACCTCCTCGAGGTCGCGCGCCTTCGAGCGCATCGTGGGCGTGGTCCTTGCCGACGCAGGCTCTTCTTATGGCATCGAGCTTTCAAGGAAGGTCGCTTTTCTACTGGCCCAGGAGATTTGCCTGCAGTTGTGGCCGGGCATCGGCCTGGCTAAGCGAAAGTCTGCCTGTGCGGAGCAAATCTCCCATCTCCTCGGTGCCGTGACCTCCGAATTGCCGTTTGCCTCGAGCGTCTCCGATCAGGTCGCCGCAGACGTGGAAGGGGCGCTGGGAATCTCGCTCGATCACTTCACGAAGACGCTTCTGACGCTGTGCGTCGCATCGGAGTCTCGCGACGCGAAGGCCCTTCGGACGCTCTGCGTCATCTTGTCACACGGCTACTCGACGGCGACGAGCATCGCCGACGCGGCGAACCGTATGCTCGGCGTGCATGTGTACGAGGCGGTCGACATGCCCTACGACCAGCAGCTGAAGGACATCGTCGGTCCGCTCCAGCGCCTCGTCGACCGCCATTCCTACTGCACCGGGGTCGTGTTTCTTGTTGACATGGGCTCTTTGGAGGAGGCCTATAAGGCCCTCGAGAACGTTACCGACTCCACCATCGGGGTGGTGAACAACGTCTCCACCGGGCTCGCGCTCGAGATCGGGTCCGGGCTGCTCGGCGGCAAGTCTATCGCCGAGGTTCTTGGCGATGCGACCGCCGTGTGCGTGACGCACTGCAAGGTGATCGAGCGCGTCAACCGTGAGGACGCCATCGTCTTCTGCTCCGAGTCCGGGGTCGACGCGGCCGAGAGGATACGTCAGCTCGTCTCGCAGAGCCTCCCGCGCACCATAGGCGCGCGCCTGCTCACGAGGCCCTTCAAGCAGCTTGCCGCGAACGGGTCGAACGACGCCGTTTTCTCCGAGCACCGCGTCTGCGCCGTCATCGGCACGGGAGACCCCAGGATTGCCTCCGTTCCCTTCGTCGCCCTCGAAGACATTATGTCGACGGCGTCCGCCTCGAAGGTCGATGCCGTGTTCGGCAGGTGGCTCGACGTCTCCGAGCTCGCTTCTTTTCACGAGAAGCTGCTTTCGAACATGACGCTGCAGAACGTTATCCGCTCCATCACCATCCTCGACCCGGAGCGGCTGTTCCACGAGATCGAGAGCGCCGTGCACGAGCTTCAGCGCAGAACGGGCGAGAAGATCGGCAGCAACGCCATCATCGGGCTGTACGTTCACCTCTGTTGCCTCGTCGAGCGCCTCGTCACCCGCAACCCCATCGAGACCTACGTCGGCCAGGATCGCTTCGAGGAAGAGCACGCCGACTTCATCGAGTCCTTCAGGCAGAGTTTCTCGAGCATCTCGACGCGCTATCGCGTGGAGGTTCCTGTAAGCGAGATCGCCTACGTCTTCGACTACATCAGCGTGAGCGCCGCCCCGGCGCGAGAGGAGCGTCTCGGCTCCTCGAGCCTCCTGTTCGACGAGTGACCCCCCCCGCGCGCCGCCGCGAGCTGACCGCGCGTCCTCAATAATCCGATAACCCCTTGCCCGGCGCGAATCCGGATAGCGCCGAGGCAGTACCGAACGTAAAACTTCATTTGATAGGAGCAAACATGAGTGTTGTTATGGCACGAATCGACAATCGCCTGCTTCACGGCATCATCGTGACGCAGTGGGCCCCGGTGTCGGGCGCGACCCGAGTCATGGTCATCGACGACAAGGTCGCCGGCGACGAGGTCCTGAAGTCCACTATGAGGATGGCGCGCCCCGCGGGCATGGCCGTCTCGATCATCTCCGAGGAGACCGCGCTCAAGAACTTCGCGGCGGGCAAGTACGACCGCGAGAAGGTCTTCGTCATCGCGAAAGAGCCCGAGACGATGCTTCACCTGGCCGAGTCGGGCGTCGAGTTCCCGTCGCTGATCGTCGGTGGCTCGCTCGTCAAGGAGGACGGCATCCAGCTCACCCAGCGCGCCTACGCCTCCGCGGAGAACGTCCAGAGCTACAAGGCACTCATCGCCCGCGGTGTCAAGGTGACGGCCCAGTTCGTGCCCGCCGACAAGCCCGTCTCCGTCGCCGACCTCATCTAAGGAGGGAACATGGTCAACTTCACTATCTTGCAGGTCGTCCTTTTGACCCTGCTTGCCTTCATCAAGCACGTGGACTACTACGGCATCCCGATGATCTTCGTCAACTATGCCGTCTTCTGGGGCCTTATCACCGGCGTCGTCATGGGCGACTGGCAGACCGGCCTCGTCATCGGCGGCACCATCCAGCTCATGCAGCTCGGCGTCGCGGGCTTCGGCGGCTCGTCGATTCCCGACTACGGCACGATGGCCATCATCGCCACCGCCTACGGCGTGACCCTGGGCTCCGACACGGGCCTCGCCATCGGCCTGCCGGTCGGCATGCTCGGCATCCAGCTCGACGTCATCGTCAAGATCCTCAACGGCTTCGTCGTCGAGAAGTCCCAGAAGTTCTGCGACGAGGGCAAGTTCAAGCAGATGAACGCCATCCTGTGGGTCTGCCCTGCGCTCTTCGGCCTGTGCGCCGCCCTGCCCGTCTTTGTCTCCGTGACGCTCGGCCAGCCCGCCGTCAACTGGCTCCTCGAGGTCATGCCCCAGTGGTTCCTCTCCGGCCTCACCCTCGCCGGCAAGATGCTCCCGGCCATCGGTATCGCCATGCTGCTCCGCTACATGCCAACCGCCAAGTACTTCCAGTACCTGCTCGCCGGTTTCTTCCTCTCGGCCTTCCTGAACGTGCCCATCATCGGTGCCGCCATCGTCGGCGTCGCCCTCGCGATCGCGTTCTACCAGCGTGCCGAGAAGGACGCCGAGCTCGCCGCCCACGCTTCCGCAGACGCCTTCATCGGAGAGGATGAGTAACCATGGAAAACGAGAACATCACCGCCGCCGAGGGCAAGCCCTCCGGCTATAAGGTCACCAAGAAGGACCTGCGCAACGCAAACTGGCGCTGGCTCATGAGCGTGTGCACCTTCAACTACCAGACCCAGCAGGGCGCCTCGGTCGCCTACGCCCTCTCGCCGATCCTGAGGAAGATCTACACGAACGACGAAGACTATAAGCAAGCGCTCAACAACCACTTCCGCTACTACAACACCCAGCCTTGGCTCGCCGCCATCATCCTTGGCGCCTGCGTGGCCATGGAGGAGCGCGACGGCCTCGCGGCGGCGGACGCCGTCCAAGACCTGAAGATCGGCACCATGGGACCGCTCGCCGGCGTCGGCGACTCCCTGCTCATGACCATGATCCCGACCATCATGGGCTCCATCGCCGCCTACATGGCCATCGAGGGCAACCCCGTGGGAGCCGGCATCTGGTTCGCGCTCATCTTGGCCATCTTCTGGGTCCGCATGCACGCCCTCGAGTTCGGCTACAAGCAGGGCGTGAAGCTCGTCACCGACTTCAGCGAGAAGCTTCCCAACCTCACTGCCGCCGCCTCCGTGCTCGGCCTCACCGTGGTCGGCTGCCTCATCGCCTCGGTCATCGGCGTCACCTGCCCGATTAGCTTCAGCTTCGGCGACGTCTCGATGGAGATTCAGCCGCTGCTCGACAAGATCCTGCCTGCCATGATCCCCGCTGCCATCACGGGAAGCGCGTATTACCTTCTTACCAAGAAGAACGCGAGCATGACGGCCCTCATCCTCGTGGTGATTGTCCTCGCGATGGTCGCCTCCGCCGCCGGCATCCTCGCCTAGCTTCGACCCAAGAGATTGGTGAATCAATGAGAAAGATAGTTGTGGCGAGCCATTCCCTTCTCGCCCAGGGCTTCAAGGACACCCTCGAGTTTCTTACGGGTAAGAGCGACGCCGTCAACGCCGTGTGCGCCTACGTGAACGACAACGGCGAGGGGCTCGACGCTGCGGTTGAGGCGGCTCTTTCGGGCACTGACGAGGTCGTCGTCCTCACCGACGCGCTCGGCGGCAGCGTGAACCAGCGCTTCTCCCGCTTCGCCTCCGACCGGATCCACGTGATCGCGGGTGTCAACCTCCCGCTCGCCATGACGGTCGCGCTCGCGCGCCCCGACGAGAAACTCGACTTCGACGCCCTCGTCGACGAGGCGCGCCAGCAGATCGTCTACGTGAACGGTGCCAGTTCCGCCGAGTGCGAAGACGACGAATAGAGGAGGTCGACGATGAGAGAGTTCCTTAAGGACGTGTGGATGCACGGCGGTGAGGAAAGCCGCGCCATCACCCCCGAGAACATCACGGGCGAGAAGGGCCGTGCCGCCATGTCGGCCAGTCACCTCGGCGTCGGCCGCAAGGGCTCGTGCTGCGTGCCCCTTGAGTCCGGCGAGACCATCACGCTCGCGGACATCGAGGGCCCCGGCATCATCCGCCACATCTGGATGACCGTTCCCGACAAGACCGCCGCCGGCAGCTTCGTCATGCGCGACCTCGTGCTGCGCTTCTACTGGGACGACGAGGAGACCCCCTCGGTCGAGTGCCCTGTCGGCGACTTCTTCTGCAACGGCTTCGGTGAGCGCGCCATCGTCAACTCGATGCCCATCTGCGTGAACCCGACGGGCGGCATGAACTGCTACTTCGAGATGCCTTTCAGGAAGCACGCCAAGGTCACGCTTACGAGCGAGCACCCCGGGTTCATTAAGTACATCTTCTACACGTTCAACTACGCGCTCACCGACGTGCCGGACGACGCCATGTACTTCCACGCCCGTTTTAACCGCGAGCGCAGCACCCGCAGGGGCGTCGACTACACCGTGCTCGACGGCGTGCGCGGTAAGGGCTACTACGTCGGCACCTACATGGCCCTGTGCGCCCTGGAGCGCTATTGGTGGGGCGAGGGCGAGATGAAGTTCTTCCTCGACGGCGACGAGGAGTTCCCCACGGTCACCTCGACGGGAGCCGAGGACTACTTCGGCGGTGCCTGGGCCTTCCTCGACAGGCCGCCCCACGCGCTGCCCGAGGCGCAGTGCTTCAACACGCTGTTCGCCGGCTACCCGTACCGCTCGACGCGCGACGCCACGCGCGACCGCTTCAGCGCGGGCAAGCCGAACCCGAACCCGATGCTCGCGACCAACGACGACGCGCTGCCCAGGCACGGCCTCTACAGGTGGCACCTTCCCGACCCGATCTCGTTCAAGGAGGACCTGCGCGTGACGTTCCAGGACCTCGGCAACGACGACATCAAGCTCTACGAGCGCGAGGACGACATCTCCACCGTCGCCTACTGGTACCAAAGCGAGCCGCACGCCGTGCTCGCCCCGTTTGCCGCAAGGCAGGACCGCGTGCCCAGGTAGGGTCGCTTCGAAACAAGCCAACGTTATGGGCGCCCGCGGTTGACCATGACTGCGGGCGTCCCTTTGTAAGGAGGATCACATGAGCGAAAAGCAAATGAGGCTCGGCGCCCTCGAGGCCGGTGGGACCAAGATGGTCTGTGCCGTGGTGTCCGGCGACGGCGAGGTCCTCGACCGTATGGAGACCCCGACGCTTATGCCCGCCGAGACCGTCCCGCAAATGGTCGAGTGGTTCACCGCCCGCGATGTGGACGCGTTGGGCATCGGCGCCTTCGGCCCGACCTGCGTCGACCCCAACGATGAGCGCTACGGTTCCATCCTCCAGACGCCCAAGCTCGCGTGGCGAGGCTATGGTCTTCGCGCCGCGTTCGTCGACGCCCTCGGGATTCCGGTGACCTACGACACGGACGTGAACGTTGCCTGCCTCGGCGAAGTGGTCTTCGGCTGCTGCAAGGGGCTCGAGGACGCCGTCTACGTGACCATCGGCACCGGCGTGGGCGCGGGCGTCATGTGCGCGGGCAGGCTCCTTCACGGCATGCTGCACCCCGAGGCCGGCCACATGCTGGTAAGGACCCGTCCCACCGAGGAGGGACGCTGCGTCTGCCCGAGCCACGCGAGCTGTCTCGAGGGCCTCGCCTCCGGCCCCGCCATCGCCGCGCGCTGGGGAAAGCCCGCGGCCGAGCTCGCGGACAACGCTGAGGTGTGGGCGCTCGAGGGGGATTATCTGGGGCAGATGTGCGCGAACCTTGTGCTCATGTACTCGCCTCGCCGCATCGTCCTCGGCGGCGGCGTGATGCACCAGGAGCAGCTCTACGGCATCGTCCGCAAGAAGACCCTCGAATATCTGGATGGCTACATCCAGACCGCCGAGCTTAAGGACATGGAGAGCTACATCTGCGCCCCGGGCTGCGGCGGCGACCAAGGAATCCTCGGCGCGGCCGAGCTGGCAAGAAGGGCGCTCGCATAACTTGCGCT